>DAOUGF010000041.1:0-1895 GCA_034429295.1 Chloroflexaceae bacterium | reverse complement strand
GCGAGAGCGGCGACCCGCTCGGCGCCAACGGCCAGCTCCCGCTGGGCGGCCTCGGCGCGGCGGTGCAGCTCGCTGCTCTCCTGGTGCAGGGCGCCGAGCTCGTCGCGGCGCGCCCGCAAGGCCGCCCGCAAGGCCTGAAGCTCGGCAGCGGCAGCGGCTTGG
Source organism: Chloroflexaceae bacterium (assembly GCA_034429295.1). GTDB lineage: Bacteria > Chloroflexota > Chloroflexia > Chloroflexales > Chloroflexaceae > OHK40. The sequence goes on along the minus strand of DAOUGF010000041.1, from coordinate 1,733 downwards.
GCGGCGCGGGCCTGCTCCAGCGCCTGCTCCAGGCGGGCCGCCTCGGCTCTGGTGCGGGCGCTGAGGGCCGCAGCCTGGCGCCACTGCTCGGCGTAGAAGCGCCGCTGGAGCTGCTGCAGTTCGGTGGTGAGCTCGCGGTGCTGGCGAGCCTGGCCGGCCTGGCGCTTCAGCGAGCGCAGGCGCGGCTCCAGCTCGCCCAGCAGGTCGCTGACGCGATTCAGGTTACTCTCGGTCTCCCGGAGGCGGCGCACCGCCTCGGCCTTACGGACCTCGAAGCCGCCGATCTCGGCGGCATCCTCGAAGAGCCGGCGGCGCTCCTCGGGGCGCAGGGTGAGGGCGGCGTCCACCAGCCCCTGGTTGATGATCGTGTAGGAGCCGCCGAGGGGATCGGTGACCTCCAGCAGATCCCGCAGGCGCACCTTGGCCCGGTTGATGAAATACTCGCTGTCGCCGGCGCGGGTAGCGCGGCGGGTGATCGTCACCTCGTCGAAGTCGAGGGGGAGCAGGCGGTCGGCGTTGTCGATGGTGAGGCTCACCTCGGCAAGGCCGGCAGGGGCGCGGCGACCGCCGCCCGCGTAGATCAGCTCCTCTGAGCGTTTGCAGCGCAGCGCAGCCAGACTCTGCTCGCCCAGCACCCAGCGCACCGCGTCCGCGAGATTCGACTTCCCACTGCCGTTCGGGCCTACGATGGCGGTGATGCCGGGGCGAAACTCAAAGACCGTGCGGCTTGCGAAGGTCTTGAAGCCTTGAATCTCGAGGCGCTTGAGATACATCGGGCGGTATCGCTCTCCAGGCGTGGCCGGCGCCAACAGCGCCGCATTGTATCACACCACGGCGGGGCGCCGTCCCGCAAGTCTTGTTATAATGCCCCTATCCACCAAAACTTGATGTGGCAGGCCATTTTCCATGTCACGACCCATCCTCGACAGCGACAGCATGCTTGCCGACTTCGCGACGCTGGCCGAGTTTGGGCGCAACGCGGGCGGCGGGATCGATCGCGTCGCCTACAGCCCGGCCGATCGGGCTGCTCGCGCCTGGCTGATCGAGCAGCTTCGTGGCCTGGGAATGGAGGTGACGGTCGATCCGGCGGGCAACACGATCGGCCGCTACCCCGGGCGCGAGCCCATCGCCCCGCTCGCCCTCGGCTCCCACACCGATAGCGTGCCCAACGGTGGCGCTTTCGACGGCGCGCTCGGTATCGTCGCCGCCCTCGCCTGCCTGCGAGCTCTGCGCGATGCCGGCCTCCAGCTACGCCATCCCGTCGAGCTGATCAACTTCGCCGCCGAGGAGGCCACTATGGCCGGCGGCACCACCGGCAGCCAGGCTATGGCCGGTCTCTACGACCCGGCTGGCCTCGATCTGCCCGCCTACGATGGCCGCCCGGTGCGCGAGCATCTGCTGGCGGCCGGCCTCGACCCGGCGCGCTTCCTGGAGGCGCGGCGCCCGCCGGGCAGCCTCGCCGCCTATCTGGAGCTCCATATCGAGCAGGGCGAGACGCTCACCACTGCCGGGGCGACGATCGGCGTGGTGAGCGGCTTCACCGGCATCAGGCGCTACGCCCTCAGCTTCCACGGCGAGGCCAACCACGCCGGCACCACGGCGATGGCTCGCCGCAAGGATGCCCTGGTGCTCGCGGCGCCCTTTATCCTCGCCCTGCGAGACCTGGCGATCGAGCATGGCGTCGTCGGCACCGTTGGCGTGCTCACCGTCCACCCCGGCGCACCGAACGTGAT
>DAOUGF010000040.1:0-8031 GCA_034429295.1 Chloroflexaceae bacterium | reverse complement strand
CACGCCGGCGATCTGCCGGCGCTGCTACGTTCATCCCGCGGTGATCGAGGGCTACCTGGAGGGCTCGCTCCACGAGCGACTCGCCCACGCCCCGCCGATCGCCGGGCTCGACAGCGACGAGGCGGCGCTGATGGCGTTGCTGAGCGGCGCGTAGCGGAGTTTTTCTAAGCCGCCCCCCAAGCTTGAAGCTTGGGGGGCGACGGAGAGGCGCTTCTGCTTGCCCGGCGGCAGCGGAGACGCCTCTGCTTAGCCGGCGGCAGCGGGACGCCTCTGCTTGGTCGGCAGCGGGTGGCAGCTCCGTGCCATCCCAAACGGTACACGGGTGCGGATTGCGCTCCGACCAAGCTTATACCATGGAGAGGTGCAACAATCCTTTGCTGAGCGGCGTACAAGATGCAGAACGCCGGAGAGCCCACGCAGCGTGCGGTAGCCTCAGGCGGTAGCGATGGAGGAATAACTGTGAACCTGACACAGCAGCAAGCTCGTTACGCCGGTATCGCCCTGATCGCTCTGGGCGTGGTCGCGATTTTCAATCTCTGGTGGGCCATCCCGTTGGCGCTGCTCGCTGGCGGCGGCATCGCCATCTATCAGCGGCAGCGGGCCCTTGGCCGCACCGGCGAGGCCGTGCAGGCCCTGCTCTGGGGCGTCGGCCTGGCCGTCCTACTCCTCTTCAGCTCGATCTTCCCTGGCGTGCTGCTGCTCGGCGGCGCCAGCCTGCTGCTGCGCGGCCGCGAGGCCCAAGCCGACGCCTATGTGCAGGGTGTGATCGCCCGCTTCGCCCGCCGGCGCACCCCGGCTACGCCTAGCGCGACCCAGGCGCCCGTGGCCCGGCCCGCGCAGCCGGTGACGATCGTCGATACCACCGAGCAGCCGGCGACGAACGAGACCGTGCGGCTCCGCTAAGACGCGCCGCTCGGCCCAAGGCCAAAGACGAAGGACCAGGCATACACAGCCCTGGTCCTTCGTCTTTGTTGGGCTGTAGCTATCCCCCCACGCGCCGGAGCAGGTCGATCAGGCGGGCGATGGGGTCGGGGTAGATGTGAAGCTGCCGGCCCTTGATGCCGCGGACCAGGGCGGCCATGATCCGCTCGGGGTCGCCGATCAGCCGGTCGGGTACGCCGGCCGGCGGCTCGCCACCGAACTGCTCGCTCTTAAGGATGGGAGTGCGGGCGAAGAAGGGGTAGATGCCGGTCACATCAACGCCGTGGCGGCGCACATCCTGCGCAAGCGCCTCAGTGAAGCCCCGCAGGCCGAACTTGCTGGCGCCGTAGACGCTTAACCCTCGCGCGCCCACGAGGCTGGCCGCCGAGCAGATGTTGACGATGTGACCACTGCCGCGCGCCAGCATCTGGGGCAGAAACAGGGCCGTGAGGCGCATCGGGGCGAGCAGGTTTACCTGCATCACCGCCTCCCACCGCTCGGCCGGGATCTGGTCGATGCGGCCGTAGATGCCGAGCCCGGCATTGTTCACCAGGATATCGACCCGCGGGCTGATGCCGACGGCCGCCCTGTGGAGCGCCGCCGCCCCAGCCGGGGCGCTCAGATCGGCAGCGACGAAGCCGAGCAAGCGGCCGGGCGCCGCCGACGCTGAGGAGGCCGCGGCGGCGGCCGCGTCCCGCAGTTGCTCCGACCTCCGGTCGGCCAGGATCAGCGCGCAGCCCTCCCGCAGCAGCAGCCGGGTGAGGGCGCGGCCGAAGCCGCCCGCCGCGCCGGTGATCAGGGCGACTTGCCCCTGTAACTGTTTCATCTTCGCTCCACTCGCGCCAGGCGAAGTTTACCACGTTCTGACGGGGTGTATCGCCCTCGCCCCCGGCCAAGGGAAACGTGGGATGCTTCCCTACGCCCTGTGCGGGCGCTGCCGCCCCGCTCCCCCGACGCTTGGTATCGACGACACTGTTGCTTGCGGGCGCTAGCGCCCCGCACCCCGGCTTGGTGTCTGCGACACGCTGCTAGCGGGAGCTGGCGCCCCGCCGTCAGGGGGCACACGCGCGCCCCCCGACACCCCCCGCGCCAGGGGCCTTGCCCCTGGACCCCAAACCCGACGGCCGCCAGCGCCGAGGGCGCCATCGCTGCATGCCCCTCTGCGCCGAGAGCGGGAGTGGCAGTACCAGCGAGCCGTCAGCGCCGAACCTTCTGTGGCGAAGCTGCCGGGCAGCTGGCACGGACCGAGTAGTGCAGCTCCCCTACCTCAGTGCCTGGTATATACCGCCAGGCGCCTCGTCGGGGAAAGGCGTCGGCTGCGGGCGGTGCGTTCCCGGCCCCACGCCCACTGCTGGCAACAGCATCAGTCGCCCTCTCGTTTCGCGTCTTCCCTAAAGCGCTTCGCGCCACTTCGTAACGCGCCTTCGCGCCTTCGTTTCGCGTTTTTCGCCCATTTCGTGTCATTCGCGATCCAAATGTCCCCACCCTGCCCCGCCGTGCAACCGGTAAAGCCATTCTCCGACCTCAGTGCCGGCGTACCACCACAAGGGCAGCGCGCTGGTCCTGAGGCCGGAGGCCCCGCCGGACACGCGATGGTATAATTGAGTTAGCACGTTCTTGCGAGAGGGAGTCGCCCCATGACCCAACCGAAGCGCCTGGCCCTCATTGACGGCCACGCTCTGGCCTTCCGCGCGTTCTTCGCCCTGCGGGACGCCGGCCTGCGCTCCTCCAGGGGCGAGCCGACCTACGCCGTCTTCGGCTTCGCCCAGATCCTGCTGACCATGATCCAGGAGCAGCAGCCCGACTATGTGGCCGTGGCCTTCGACGTGGGCCGCACTTTCCGCGACGACCTCTACGCCGAATATAAGGCCGGCCGCGCCGAGACGCCCGAGGAGTTCCATCCTCAGCTCGAACGGATCCAGCAGCTCGTCAAGGCGCTCAATATCCCGATCTACACCGCCGAAGGCTTCGAGGCCGACGATGTGATCGGCACCCTCTCCGAGCAGGCCGCGGCCCAAGGCGTGGCGACGATCATCCTCACCGGCGACACCGACACGCTGCAGCTCGTGAACGACCACGTGCGGGTGCTGCTGGCCAACCCCTACGCCAAGGGCGGTAAGACCACCACGATGTACGATGAGGCCGCCGTGCGCGCCCGCTACGACGGCCTCGCGCCCGCCCAGTTGGCCGATCTCCGCGGCCTCAAGGGCGATGTGACCGACAACATCCCCGGCGTGAAGGGCATCGGCGAGAAGGGCGCGATCAACCTGCTGAACCAGTTCGGCACTGTTGAGAATCTCTTCGACCATCTCGACGAGGTGCCGAACCGCTACAAGAAGGCTCTCGACGGCCAGCGAGAGGTGGCGCTCTTCAGCAAGCGCCTCGCCACGATCGTCTGCAACGCGCCGGTGCAGCTGGACCTGCCCGCCGCCGCTCTCGGCGACTACGACCGCGCCGCGGTCATCCGGCTCTTCCAGGAGCTCGAGATCGGCGCGAGCTCGGGCCTGATCAAGAAGCTGCCCGCCACCAACGGCGCGCCCGCCGGAGCCTCTGCCGCCCTCGAGGCCGCCCTGACGCCAGCGCGCCAGGCTGCCCCACCCAGCGGCCCCGTGCAGCGCGATATGTTCGACGAGGTCCTGCCCGAGACGCTGCCGCCACCTGCGGTGGATGTGGGCGGCGGCACGATGCAGCTCTCGCTCTTCGGCGAGGCAACGGCCCCGGCGCCGCAGCCGGCCGCCCCGACCGCAAACGCCCACGGCGACTACCGGGCCATCACCACTGAGGAGCAGCTCGCCGATCTGGTGGCCCAGCTGAACGCGGCCCCCGGCTTCGCCTTCGATACCGAGAGCAGCGGCCTGCGGCCCTTCGACAGCGAGCTTGTGGGCATCTCGATCGCCGTCACCCCCGGCGTCGCCTACTACATCCCGATCGGCCACGCCACCGGCGAACAGCTGAACCGCGAGCTGGTGATCAATACGCTGCGGCCCTTCTTCGAGGACCCGGCGCGGCAGAAGTGGGCCCACAACGCCAAGTTCGATATCGAGATGCTCACCACGGTGGGGGTCGAGGTGCAGGGCCTCACCTTCGACACCATGATCGCCGCGGGGCTGCTCGGCAAGCAGCGAGTGGGCCTGAAGGAACTGGCCTTCTACGAGCTGAGGTTGGCCGAGCCGCTGACGGCGATCGAAGAGCTGATCGGGCGCGGCAGCAAGCAGATCAGCTTCGACAAGGTGCCACTGGAGCAGGCCACGCCCTACGCCGCCGCCGACGCTGATATGACGCTGCGGCTCAAATTGGTGCTTGAGGAGCAGCTGGCCGGCTACGAGCGGATCAACAACCTCTTCACGCGGCTGGAGATGCCGCTCGTGCCGGTGCTGGTCGATATGGAGCGGGCCGGGATCGCCCTCGACAAGGAGTATATCCAGGCCCTCGGCGAGCGGCTCGGCGAGCGCATCCGCGAGCTCGAGGCGGCCATCCACGAGGCGGCCGGCGGGCCGTTCAACATCAACTCGGGAGCCCAACTGAACGCCGTGCTCTTCGAGAGCGGCAAGTTCGGCCTCGACCCGAAGGCCCTCGGCCTGAGCCGGCTGAAGAGCGGCGGCTACTCGATCACCGCCGAGGTGCTGGAGCAGATGGCGCCGCTCGCCCCGATCGCCGAGCAGATCCTGCGCTATCGCCAGCTCGCCAAGCTGAAGAGCACCTATGTGGACGCGCTCCCGGCCCTGGTGAGCCCGCGCACGGGGCGGGTGCATACCTCTTACAACCAGATCGGCTCCGCGACCGGCAGAATCAGCTCCATCGATCCTAACCTGCAAAATATTCCGGTGCGCACAGAAGAGGGCCGCGAGATCCGGCGGGGCTTCGTGGCCGCGCCTGGCCACCTGTTCGTCGCCGCCGACTACTCGCAGATCGAGCTGCGGGTGCTCGCCCACGTCACGAAGGACCCGGCCCTGATAGAGACCTTCCTGCAGGACCGCGACATCCACGCGGCCACCGCCTCGCGCCTCTTCGGCGTGCCGATGAACCAGGTGGATAAGAACCAGCGGCGCATGGCGAAGATGACGACGTTCGGCATCATCTACGGCATCAGTTCGTTCGGCCTCTCACAGCGCTTGGGAGTAGATCGGGCGACCGCGCAGGAGCTGATCAACGGCGTCTTCGCCAGCTTCCCCGGCATCAAGGCCTACATCGACGAGGTGCAGCGCACGGTGCGGGAGACGGGCTACGTGAGCACGCTGTTCGGGCGACGGCGCTATTTCGCGGGGCTCGCGGCGGGTGACAAGGGACCGCAGGCCCAGGCGGCGCTGCGGGAGGCGATCAACGCGCCCATCCAGGGCACCGCCGCCGATCTGATGAAGATCGCGATGGTGAATGTGCACCGGGCGCTCAAGGAGCAGAACCTGGCCACGCGGCTGCTGCTGCAGGTGCACGACGAGCTGATCCTCGAGGCGCCCGAGGCCGAGGTGGAGCAGGCGGCCCGGATGGTCTGCGAGGTGATGGAGAGCGCCTACGAGCTCGCAGTGCCCCTCGGCGTCGAGGTTGAGGTGGGCCCGAATTGGGAGGAGCTGAAGCCCCTGCAGATCGATCGCGGCAGATAGGGGCGTATTGCGTATGATGTGTAGCGCATTGGGTGTTGAGCGCGACACGCAATATGTAACATTACAGGGATTGTACCGATGAGGATGCCGCAGATTGAGGAGGAGCCGCACGAGGTAGCGGCCCAGGGGCCGCCGACGATCTCGGTGGTGGCGCCCGTCTTCAACGAGGAGGCGCTGATCGAGGAGTTCTACCGGCGCACCGTGGCCGCGCTGGAGCCCCTCGGCGAGCCGTTCGAGATCGTGCTGGTGAACGATGGCAGCCGCGACGGCTCGGCGGCGATCATGCGCGGGCTGCACGAGCAGGATCCGCGGGTGAAGGTGCTGAGCTTCTCGCGCAACTTCGGCCACCAGCTCGCCATTACCGCCGGCACCGATTACGCCCAAGGCCGAGCTGTGGTGGTGATCGACTCCGACCTGCAGGACCCGCCTGAGGTGATCCCCGAGCTGATCGCGAAGTGGCGCGAGGGCTACGAGGTGGTCTACGCAGTGCGCGAGGAGCGCGAGGGGGAGACCTGGTTCAAGACGGCGACGGCGGCGCTCTTCTACCGGCTGATCGACCGCATCACCAGCGTCAATATCCCGCCCGACGCAGGCGACTTCCGGCTGATGGACCGCAAGGTAGTTGACGCGCTGGCGCGCATCCGCGAGCACCACCGCTTTATGCGCGGCCTGTCGGTGTGGGTGGGCTTCAGGAGCGTGGGGCTGCCCTACAAGCGCCACGCCCGCAAGGCCGGCTCCACCAAATACCCGCTGCGGAAGATGCTCAAGTTCGCCCTCGACGGCATCACCAGCTTCTCCTACCTGCCGCTGCAACTGGCCACCTATATGGGCTTCATCGTGGCGGCGCTGAGCCTGGTCTTCCTGATCGCCGTGGTGATCTTGCGACTCTACCAGGGGGGCGACCCGGCTGACGCGGCGTTCTTCGGGCAGGCCTCGACGTTGGCGGCGGTGCTCTTCATCGGCGCGGTGCAGCTGATCTCCCTCGGCATCATCGGTGAGTATGTGGGGCGCATCTACGACGAGGTGAAGGGCCGGCCGCTCTACATCGTGGCCGAGGCCCTCGGTTACAGCGAGGAGCAGCGAGCCCAGGCAGAACGTTGGGCGCGCAAGTAGGTGTCCTGCAAGGTTGGCGCGCATCTCAGCCGCCCCCAGGCTCGAAGCTTGGGGGCGGTCGTGTGATGCACGGAAACTTTGGCGCCCGCCCTGCGTACCAATGGTGCAAGGGTAGCGCCTCGCTATAGGGGAAGAAATCTCGTAGCAGGCGCCTCGTATAATGAGGCGGATTCTCAGCAGAGTATAAACATACGACGAGGCAGCAATGACGACACAACGAGGGAGAGGGGCAGGGACGGGGTCGCGGCTTGGGCTGATCGGCGGCGCGTTCATCGTGCTGCTCATCCTCGGGGCCGGGCTTTCGACCATGAAATTCGCCCAGATCAACGAAGGCGAGCGGGGCATCATCGTCACTCAGGGCCGCGTCGAGGCCATCCAGGAGCCGGGCATCTTCTTCCGGCCCTTCGCGCCATTCACGAGCATCGAGATCGTGAACGTGCGCCGGCAGACCCGCACGATCTCGCAGAACGTCGCCAGCAGCGACAAGCAGCTCTACGACATCGACATCCAGGTGGACTATAGCCGCATCCCGTCGCCTGAGGCGCTGCGGGCGAGCTACGGTGAGATCGGCGTGAGCGACGATCAGCTGAACGCCTTCCTCGACGGCTTCATCAACGACGCCCTGAAGAGCGCCAGCACCCAGTTCACGCTCGACCAGGCGCTCTCCGACCGGGGCGGCTTCGCCGACCGCATCCGCCAGTTCCTCACCACCTCGTCCGACGGCCAGCGCTCGCCTGTGGACCAGCTCTACGTACGGCTGGAAGCAGTGAAAGTGCTCGATCTCAAGGTGGGCGACCAGTACGCCGCGCTCCTGGCCGAGAAGGCCAACCTTGAGGTGCAGATCGAGACCGAGCAGAAGCGCCGCGAGCAGATCGAGGCCCAGCAGGCGAACAACCTCTTCCAGGCCGAGCAGGAGGCCACTGTGGCCCTGACCCGGGAGAAGGGCCGGACCGCGGCGGCGCTGGAGGCGGCCAACCGCGACGCGCAGGTGCGAGCGATCGAGGGCCGCTACTGGCGCGAGAACCCCGAGCTGTTCGAGCTGCGCAAGCGCGAGCTGATGGTGGAGATGATGAGCAACGGCAATATCTGGTTCATCGACCCGAACACCGACCTGACGCTGCTGCTGAACCAGCAGGCGAGCGGCACGGGCACGACGGTGGTGCCGGCGCCCGCCACGCAGCCGGCGGCCCCGACCACGCCGCAGGAGCCGGCCGTCGAGCCGACAACGCCTTAGTCGCAGCTATGATCAGGGGCGCCGGACGACAGCCCGCGGGTCGTCCGGCGTCGCCATTCTCAGGGCGGGTTGCACGAGCGGGGGCGCTTTGGTATAATCCCCGGCGATCCTCCACGGGGAGGTGACGGAGTGGTTGAACGTGCTCGTCTCGAAAACGAGTAGGGC
>DAOUGF010000039.1:0-3327 GCA_034429295.1 Chloroflexaceae bacterium | reverse complement strand
TGCCGAACTCCTGCAGGCCAAAGAGCCTGGCAGCGTGATCAGTGTCGTTGAACTGGTACGAGGTTGTCTGATAGATCGGCACGGCGCGGGCGCCAGTGGTGGGGTCGGGCACCTGCCCGCCGTGAAGAGCCAGGGTTTCGATGCCGGTGAACTGCGGTGCGTCGGACATTGTCGCTCCTTGCTATACGGTCGCTTTCCAGGCAAACAAAAAGCCCTCATCGGTGAACGATGAGGGCAGACACTAGCGATTCAGTTGTGATCGGCGTGCGTGCCGCTCATCTTCCAGATGCTTCTGCCGGAATTGGCACCTAGCCTTCGGTCAGGTAAAAGCATCATCGCTTTTGCCTTCCCTCGGGTGGTTGCCGCGGTTTCACAGGGCCGGTCCCTCCACCGCTCTGGATGAGCTGCGCGTCTGGTTGTTTGGGTGCTGGCGCGATGATAGCAGAGAGGATGGGGGCTGTCAAGTACCCTAGTAAGCCACGTTGCTTTGTCGAGAATTGCCTGGGCGCTGCGGGCGGCAGTCGCGTTCTCAAGGCTGCATTCACCCTACAGCTGGCTATCGGCCACCCCTACCATCCGCACGCTCTCGCCGAAGGGCAGGTCGCCCGCGTCGCGCCCGCCCGGCGTGATCACCCAGAGCACCGGGATTGAGGGCGTCTCCCGCGGGAACATGCCCCAGCCATCGGTGAGGTAGACGGCCACTGCGTGCTCGTGGGGCGCGCGGGCCGCCTCGACGGCAGCAAAGAAGGGCTGAAAGTCGGTGGCGCCGCCGCCCACCGGGGGCGGGATCGGATCGTGGGGCCGCAGGAAGAAGGGGCCATAGAGCTGGTCGTCGGCGTAGTAGAGATCGCACTTGAGGTGAGGATAGCTGGCGAGGATGCCCTGCACTTCGCTTACCAGGGCTTGCACTTGGGTGTCGTGGACGGAGCCCGAGGTGTCCACGCAGACGAAGACTCGCACGGTCTCCCCCTCCAGAGCCTCCAGGTAGAGGCCGCGGCCGATGAAGCGCCTGTCGAAGCCCTGGAAATCGTTGGGCGTCTGCACCAGGTAGCGCCAGAGGTGGGCCCGCCAATCGATATGGGCCGGGCTCAGCTGACCCAGCTCCCGCCCGAAGCCTTCCAGCAGCCCGCCGCGCTCCACGCTGTGGGCAAGGACGCTGGCCTGCTGGAAGGCGTTGCGCCAGTGCTGCTCCAGCTCGGCAAGCTGGCCCGCCGCGATCTGGCTGCCCTCCTGGCCCTCGCTGCCGATGCGGTCGCCGGGGCTGCCGGCCACCGCGTTGTTCAGCAGGTCGAGGCCCGGCATGGGCGGCTGGCGCTCGGGGCTGAAGCGCAGCAACTCGTACACCTCCTCAACGCTCAGGCGGGCCAGTTCGTCGTCGCGGGCGGTGTCCGGCGGGATGTCGAAGTCGCCGTGGGCGGCGATGATGCCGTTCACCACGATGTCGGCGGCGATGTTCCAGACCAGCTCATCGCGGGTGCCACGCCGTGAAGGGTGGAGCAGCGCCGCGTGAAGCACCGCGTGGAGCAGGAGGGCGTCCTGCTGGCGCGGGCCGAGCGAGGCGAGGTAGGCGGGGTTCACGAGGATGGCGCGGCCGTCGGTGGCCGCGGTGGGCACCTCGGGGCTCGGGCGGGCCTGAGCGAAGAGGGCGAGGGTGGCGAAGAAGGGCGCCTTCATCCGCAGGCGCAGCAGCGAGGCCGAGATCTGGCGCTCGAAGTCATCTTCGTCCTTTGTGCCTTCGTGGCTCATGCTACCCGCCGATCAGCGTGCGATACTCCTTCAGGAACACCTGGAGCCGCTCGTCTTGGGCCACAAGCCCGGCCAGCTCGCCCATCTGGCCGCGGGCGCGCATCTGGCGGAAGAGGTCCATGGCGAAGAGTTGGGTCCATTCGCTGCCAGCCTTGGCGCTCAGCCAGACGAAGGCGTTGTGGGCCTGCTTGGCGTCGCGGGCCCGCACACCGAGGCCAACAGTAAGGGCGTAGCGCTGGGAGGGCTCGCTGGGGAAGGCGAGGCCGGCGCCGTCGCCCCGCAGGATGGCCTCCAGATCAACGAGGCTCGCGTACAGGCTGATGAAAGCGCGGAACTCGGCCGCGGCGGCTGGCCCCACGACGGGGGCCACATCAAGGCCGGCCGCATGGAGCTTGCTCGCCATCTCCCACGAGCGCGGCGAGGGCCACGCCGGCTGTTGCGGATCGATCCGGTGGAGCAGCGTGGTGCGGAACGAGAGGAAAGCGATGATCTGCTCGTGGAACCCGTGCTCCAGCGCGTACGCCTTGAAGCTCTCGAAGTCGGGCTCGACCTCCAGGTGCAGGAAGCGGTTCGCCAGCGGCGCCGGCATATCAAAGACCGCGGCCCGATCCTCCTTGCGGTTACCGGCCGCCCAGATGAACCAGCCCTCTGGTACCGTATAGCTGCCCACCTTGCGGTCGAGGATGAGCTGCTGGGCCATGCCCTGGATCGCGGGCGGCGCCATGTTGAGCTCGTCGAGGAAGAGGATGCCGCGCCCGTCGCGGGGGAGGAACTCGGGCGGATACCAGCGGGCGATGCCGTCCTCCGGCACGGGGAGGCCGCGCAGGTCGGTCGGCGCGAGCTGGGAGAGGCGCACGTCGATAAAGCCGAGGCCGAAGCGCGCGGCGGTCTGGGCGACGATGCTCGACTTGCCGATGCCGGGCGGGCCCCAGATCATCGTGCTCAGCATCAGCTGGTTGGAGACCAGGGCGTCGAGATAGGCGGCGAGCTCGTGGGGCTTCATCAACTGCTCCCTGTCTCACGGGCAGCGGCGCGCACCAGCCGGTTACCGTCATCGGCGAGCTGCGCGCGGATCGTCGGGTCGGGGCCGGGGTTGAGGGCCACGGCCAGCCGCTCCAGCCAGAACGGCGAGCCCGCGAAGAAGGCCAGCCGCTCGGCGGGAAGCCCCTGCTGGCTGAGGCCGATCGCGACGTACACCGGGTCGCCGCTCCCGAGGGCGTGCTCGATGCTGTGGGCGAGGATCGTGGCCCGCTGGGCCGGCGCGAGGTTGGGATGGGCGGCCACCGCCAGGCGCAAGTCGGTGGCGTAGGGTTCATCGGCGAGCATGTCGAGGGCTGCGGGCGGGGCGCTCGGGTTATGGGCCACGGCGCGGCGCACCCCGGTGAAGAGGGCGGAGCGGTCGGTGGCGAAGGCGAGCAGCAGCTCCGGCGGGCTTTGGGGATTGCTGGCGATCGCCTGGTAGACAAGCGGGTCCACGTCGGTCCAGTCCTCGGCAAGCTTCGCTTGGGCGAGCTGCTCAGGCGTGAGGCGCGGGTCGGCGGCGGCCGCGGCGCGCACAGCCGGGCGCTCGTCCTGCAGCAT
>DAOUGF010000038.1:0-5161 GCA_034429295.1 Chloroflexaceae bacterium | reverse complement strand
CAGCCCTCCGTTCTGCTCCCAGTACTCTAGGAAGCGCCCGCTGATACAGTGGTCTGTCTCCGGGAAGCAGCGCGCATTGGTCTGAGCGCGGGCGGCGGCCGGCGTAAGGAGGAGCGCTGCCCATAGCAGCACGAGCATAGGCCGGAAGGGACGATACATAAGCTTCTCCTGACTGGTGTTCGTACAGCGTAGTTCGTAGTCCGCCATCCGTACCGCGGCTGCTTTCTGGCGCTGATTGGCAGCGCTTCCTCCCAGGAAGCCTGCCTGCTTCTGCACTCCATAGTTGATCATATGCGATGATGCGGGCGATACAGCAGGAAGTGGGCCAGCCGGGGATGTGTGTAGGCTGCCGTGGGCAACTGCGGGCGCGCGCCCCAACTCCCCTCACGCCAGGGGCCTCGCCCCTGGACCCCAAGCTGGAGGCCAGTGCCGTACCCACGGCCCGTGGGCGATCCGACTCATGTGCGGGCTTGAGCCCTGGCCGAGCGCGGTGGCCCATCCCCGCTGGTTGCGCCCAGCACGATCCGGCGTGCCGGCGCCAAGCTTTCCTGAACCCAGTGTGAGGAAGCGGGTGGCACAACCGATGCTTGCACACCACTCCGACCGCAGCTCTGCCGCCAGTCGAGGTGGATGGCTCTGCCCGTCAATGAGACGGGTACGCCGCTAGGTAGCGGCACGGTACGGCCCCCACCCGGCTCGATAGCGTCTCAGTCAAGGAGGTAACATCGGCTGGTACCTCGTGTCCCTCCCTGCACGGGCCGCTCACGGCTGTGAGCAGCCCACGCGCCCATCAGCTAACCCGCGCCAGGCGCTTGTCGGCTCCAGACGGCAAGGCTTGCGGCTCGCCTGCTTGCCTCCGCTGCTCTAAGGAGCTTTGCGAGAAGTGGCGCCGCTCCACCTGCCACTCGTCGTCGATCTCCAGCAACACCGCGCCCACCAGCCGCAGGACTGACACCTCATTCGGAAACACCCCACCACCTCACAGCGTCGTTTCACCTCACGGTTCATGTGAATTGTCACACCAATGACCACCTCAAGATATGGGCTTGCGTGGTATAGTCGCCGCAAATAGGTTTGGTTGGAGTTGGCACGACAGGTATCACGTATGATGCTGAAGAGATGCTGGAGGCGGCAGCTGTGATGACAGTCTATGGTGGGTATCACCGCCTCGCTCGTTGGATAGGAAACGACCCATGGGTGTGAAGAACTACTTCATCGACGGTGTGTCCTGCAGCGGTAAAACGAGCGTCTGCGACGAACTGCAACGGCGCGGCTATCACGTGATCCACGGTGATGAGGAGTTGGCCTATTGGGGCGATCGAGAAACTGGGCCAAGCTGTTTGTCACCATGAGGAACGGGCGGATGATAATTTCATCTGTCGGTAGAGCATTCTCCTGTGCTGTGGGTTTGCGCAAGTCAGCATAGGGGACGGTTATGCTTTGGCAACTCCTGTTTCGTCCGGCTCTCCTCACCTGGCGCCACTGGCCTCACAACCCCTTCGACCACTCGCAACACTGGTTATAAGGAGTGCGATTTGGATCTGCTTGAATTCGCTGTTCTGGGCCTGCTCGGCATCGCTGCTGCAACAGCAATCGGGCCACGGCTTGGCATCGCTGCTCCGCTGTTGTTAACAATTGCCGGTATTGCGGCCAGCCTGCTCCATATTGTGCCGGCGGTCGAGATTGAACCAGAGTGGATCCTCGCCGGTGTGCTGCCGCCCCTGCTCTATTCGGCCGCAGTCTCGATGCCAACAATGGAGTTCCGGCGCGACTTTAGAGCGATCAGCGGGCTGTCGATCGTGCTTGTGGTGCTCAGCTCGGGTGCGCTGGGGCTGCTCTTTTCCTGGCTCATCCCGGAGATCGGGCTGGCCGGTGGGATCGCCTTGGGCGCAATCATCAGCCCAACCGATGCGGTGGCAATCTCGATTGTGAAACGGCTCGGGGTGTCGGCGCGGGTGGTTGCGCTGCTGGAGGGCGAGAGCCTGCTGAATGATGCAACCGCGCTTGTGCTGTTGCGCTCTGCGATTGCCGGCATGGCTGCCTCTGTATCGGTATGGGGCGTGGTTGGGGATTTTCTGTATGCGGTGGCCGTTGCGGTGACGATCGGGGTTGTGATTGGTGCGCTGAATCTCCGCATCCGAGCCCGCGTTGAAGACCCGACAGTTAACACGGTGATCTCGTTTACCGTCCCGTTTCTTGCGGCGATCCCCGCCGAGCATCTCGGCGCCTCCGGCCTGGTGGCCGCCGTTGCCGCTGGCCTGGTGACAGGCAAGGGTGCGCCGCGCTTCCTCTCACCACGGCATCGCTTATCCGATAACCAGAATTGGCACACGATCGAAATGGTGTTGGAAGGGGCGGTCTTCCTGATTATGGGCCTGGAGCTGACCTCAATTATCGAGGCGGTTCAGGAAGATCATGGTGGGATCGAGCTGGCGCTCGGGATCGCGCTGTTGGCTATGCTAACGACGGTTCTGCTTCGAGCGGCATATGTTACTCCGCTGCTGGCAGGTTTGCAGGCACAATCGCGCCGCAGTGTCGCCGTGAAGGCAGCAATATCAAGTATCCAGGATCGGTTTAAGGCATCGACGATAGACGCATCTAATCAGAGCAAGGAGGAGTCTGACTTCCGCCGGAAGCTCCTTTCCCGCTCAAGCGAGCGTTTCCGCACCCGCCTGCGCCGCATGCTGGCCGATATTGACTATTTTCTGGCGAAGCCGCTCGGCTGGCGCGAGGGTGCGATTGTTGTGTGGGCTGGGATGCGCGGCGTCGTGACGCTTGCCGCGGCCCAAACCCTGCCAGCCACAATGCCCAACCGCTCCCTGCTGATCTTGATCGCGTTCTGTGTTGCCGTAGGCTCGCTCCTGCTTCAGGGCGGCACACTCCCCTGGCTTATTCGCGTGCTCAAGCCCGCTGGGATCGATCACAAGGCGCTGGAGGAAGAGCATGCACAGCTGAAGCGCCTGCTCAACAGTGCCGCAGCCGAGACGCTTGATGAGAGCGAGCCAAATGAGATGGTCCACCGCTTTCGAGAGTACCTTGCGCATGGGAACCAAGAATTGAGCGACCAACTGCAAACCCTGGGGCAGCTGCGATTGGCTGTCCTTGATGCCCAACGTAAGGCACTGCTCGATGTGCGCGACTATGGTGAGTTTAGTGCTGAAGCACTGAGCGTCGCGCTCGAAAATCTCGATGCCGATCAGATCAGCCTTGAACTGAAGAGTAGATCCTGGAGCGCCTAACGTGCATCATTTCCTTGGCGCAGAACCGCCTCCGCAAACCTCCCCGTCGTAAACCCAACGCCATCACTATCGCTCAACACTTTGAAGGCCGTTCTAACCAATGTTGCGAGTTGGTCGAAGGGGTTGTGAGGCCAGCGGCGCCAGGTGAGGAGAGCCGAACGAAATTGGTGGCCAGCCGCTCAGGCCATCCAGCGCGACAGCTCGCAATAAAGCGGCTGCAGATCTCACACGTGGTATCCGCCCTGTTATGGGGTCATCCCATACTGAGCGGGCCCGAGTTGGCCTCTGCTGTCAAAGGACCCCATGCATCTCCGTCTCATCCCTCCTCACGCCGGTCTCGCTGCGCGGCTGCGTTTGTTCTCCCTCCTCGTGCTCCTCGGCTCCATCAGCCTGATAGTACCCGGCCACCCTGCGACAACGTACGCCGCAGGCGACACGTTCTACCTAGGCACCGGCAGAGATGGGGCGCTCACTGTCAGTACCACGAATCTTGTTATCAACGCCTACGCTCGTGTGACCGCGCCCCTCGCTCCAGGTGATACAACCATCTTGCATGGAACAGTTGCGGGGAGCGGCGTGTTTGCCGCAGGCGACCTGGTGATGATCCTGCAGACAACCGGCATCGTCCCCGAGCCGCCATCGGGCGGCCCCTCGTCCACCGATCTGTCCTCCGACCCCGTCGGCCGCTGGGAGCTGGCGCGTGTGGCGACTGCGGCTGGGAACACGCTCACGCTAGCTGAGCCCCTACGCTATAGCTACGCTGCCAACGTCACACAATTGGTGCGTGTGCCCGAGTACACGAGTGTGACTATTAATATCAACCAGAGCATCGCGCCCATGGCGTGGGACGGCGCTGTCGGCGGTGTCGTCGCATTTCTGGTCAATGGCACTTTCACCAACAACGGTTGGGTTAACGCCAGCTCCCGCGGCTTTCGCGGCGGCCAGCCGGCAGGTGACGCTAGCGGTACCACGGGCTGTACGGGGCTCGATGAGCCGACGCCGGCCGGCGGCCAGAAGGGCGAGGGTATCGCGGCCACACGCTATGGCCCCTCGGCGACGGGGAGAGGCCGGGTGGCCAACGGCGGTGGCGGCGGCGTGTGTTATCTGGCCGGCGGCGGTGGCGGTGGGAACGGCGGACAGGGCGGGCAGGGCGGCAACAGCGCCCTCAGCCTGGATGGCAACCGGGCCGTGGGTGGGCAGGGTGGCGCGGCGCTAGCCTTCTCGCTGCTCGACCACCTGATGCTCGGTGGCGGCGGCGGCGCCGGGCATGCTACGCCGGCCCCCGGGGGCAACGGAGGCGGCATCGTATTTATCCGGGCCAACACCCTCAGCGGCACTGGAGCCATCTACGCCAACGGATTCCCGCCGATGAATACTTCGCAATCGGGGAGCGGCGGCGGGGCTGGCGGAACGATCTACCTTCGCGTGGCGGGTGCAGCATCCTGTGGCCAGATCCAGGCGATGGGCGGGTCGGGTGGTTACTCAGCTACCGGCAGCGTCGGGCCTGGCGGCGGCGGTGGCGGGGGGCACATTCTGCTGCAGAAGGGCAGCGGTACGTGCTCGCTCACATTTGCCAGCGTGCTGGGTGGCAACGCGGGCACACAGAGCAACGCCGCTGCGCCGGGAGGGACAACCTATGGGGCTAGCGCCGGCGCGAGCGGCAGCAGTACCGAGCTCACGGGCGGCTTCGCCCAGCTGAGTGCGCCCGTCGTTGACCTGCCCGCGCATGGCAGCGTCATCAATAGCGCTCCAACGTATACTGGCACCTTGCCGGGCTCACGGCCTGCCGGGACGAAGGTCGCGGTGATCGTGAACGGGAGCGAGGTCGCACGGGTAGACGTCGATAGCGAAGGTACCTGGAGTTACACCACACCTGGGGTTCCCTCGCAAGGGACGTACACAATCTATGCCCTTGCCGTCAA
>DAOUGF010000037.1:0-2508 GCA_034429295.1 Chloroflexaceae bacterium | reverse complement strand
TGGCCGGCGACCGTGTGCTGATGGCCGAGCCGGCCGTCCGCGAGCCTGACGAGGTGGCGCGCTCCTATCGCGCCGACCAGCTCTACGCCTGCTGGCAGCGGGGTTCTCGCGGCGCCGCCTACATCATCCACCCGCCGGGCTGGCCCCGGCCGGAGCCGGGCGAAGGGGATGCCTGGGAGTAACGCGACATGCGCATCCTGCTCCTCTCTCCCTATCCGCCCTTTCCGCCCAGAGGCGGCGGCGCGCTGCGGATCTACAACCTGCTCAAGGGTCTCGCCGACCGCCACGAGCTGACGCTGCTGGCCTTCGCCCCCGACGAGGCGGCCGTAGCCGGGATGGCGCCGCTCCATCAGCTCTGCCGCGTTGTTACCGTCCAGGGGCCACCCGCCCGCTCGCTGGCCCGGCGCGCTCTCACGACCTTCACCTCGCCGCTGCCCGATATGGCGCTGCGCAACGCGGCGCCGGCCTACGCCGAGGCGCTGGGCCGCCTGCTCGCCGCCGAACGCTTCGATGTCGTGCAGGCCGAGAGCATCGAGATGGCGGGCTACGCCCTCAGCGCGAAGGGCTCCGTGTCCCGGATCGTGCTCGACGAGTTCAACGCCGAGTATCTGCTGCAGCGCCGTGCCGCCCTCACCGACCTCAGGCGCGGCCTGCGGCTCCGCCCACGTGCGCTGGCCGCAGCGGCCTACTCCCTCGTCCAATGGCGCAAGCTCGCCCGCTATGAGCGGCGCCTGCTGCGGGCCTTCGACCGCGTGCTGGTGGTCTCCGAGGAGGACCGGGCCGCGCTGCGGCGCCTCGAGCGGCGGGCCGATCCGCTGGTGGTGCCGAACGGCGTGGACACGACGCTGGTGCGGCCCGGGGCGGTGCGCGGCGATATGGGCCCCGCCGCGCTGGTGTTCACCGGCACCCTCGACTACCGGCCCAATATCGACGCGCTGCGCTGGTTCGTGAGCGAGGTGCTGCCCCGCATCCGCCGGCGGCGCCCCGACGCCCGGCTGCTGGTGGTGGGTCGCGCCGCAGGGCCTGCCGTGCGCGCTCTGCACGACGGCCAGGCGGTGGAATTGGTGGGCGAGGTGCCCGATGTGCGGCCATACATCGATGGGGCCGCGGTGTACGTGGTGCCAATGCGCATCGGTGGCGGCTCGCGCCTGAAGCTGCTCGAAGCCCTGGCGATGGAGGCGCCAGTGGTGAGCACGCCGATGGGCGCTGAAGGAGTTCTGGGGCTACGGGATGGCGAGCATCTGCTTGTGGCCGCGAGCCCTGATTCCTTCGCCGACGCCACCCTCAGGCTGTTGGCGAACCCGGCCCTGGGCGAGCGCCTCGGCCGCGCCGGCCGCGCCCTCGTCGTGGAGAAGTACGACTGGAGCGCGATCGTGCCGCGGCTCGAGGCGGCGTACAGCTAGGCCCTACCTCCGCGCCAATGGCAGATAGAGCCGCATGTCGCCCACTTGGGCGCCGCAGGCCTCGGACGCCGGCGCGAAGATCGCCGTGTATGTGGCGTTGACGAATGGTGTGACGAGTTGCTGGTTGGGCGGGCCGCCGTGGCGCCAGCCGCAGAGCTGCATCGGCACGCCATTCACGCTCTGCCCGTCCGGCGCGTCGAGCGTAAGGGCGTAGCCGGGCCACGAGGGCAGCTCGACCGGTGTGTCGAGTACGCTGGTGCTCACGCCGTCGTTGACGCTCACCTGCAGGCCCGGCGGCTGGCTCTGGAAGCGCAGCGTCACAATGCGGGGCCGTAGCTCGCGGGTGATGGTTGTGGTGCGGGATAGCGAGTCGCTCGCGGTCAGCTGGATCTCCAGCCAGCTTGTCGTCACCGCCGCGAGATCCTCGGGCGCAGGCGCAGTGAAGCTGACCTCCGCGCCGAAATCGTCGACATACGGATGGGTGTGGGTGTCGTGGTGGCGCAGCACAACCCAGTGCAGCTGCTCGCCGGCGAGCGGCCCGTCCTCGGGGTCGCTGCCGCTGCCCCGCAGCGTGATCTGCTCGCCTACACTGAAGAGCGCGCCCTCCTCCGGCGCGGTGATCGTTGCCGTTGGCGGCTGGTTGCCCGCGTCGATGCGGACGGTGGCCGGGTTCGGCGAGATGGCGCCCTCGCTGTCGCGCACCCGCAGCTTCACCTCGTAGACGCCCTCCGCCGTGAAGGTGTGGGTGATCGTTGGGGTTGTCGTCTCGTCGCTCGTGCCGTCGCCGAAATCCCAGAGGTAGGCGACGATGCTGTCGCCGCTGTCGGGGTCGCTGCTCGCGCTCCCGTCGAGGCTCACAGTTAGCGGCACCTCGCCGAAGGTCGGCTGGGCGCTCAGGCGGGCCGTGGGCGAGCGGTTGGCGTTGCCGGTGTAAGTCACTCGCACGATGTCGCCCGCGGCGATGTCGGCGTAGTAGAGCGCCCCGTCGGGGCCGAAGGCCATGTGGGTCGCCGCCCCGGCGTTGCCATCGAAGAGCTCGCTGGTGTAGCCGCTCTCGCCAGGGAAGATCACAAACATGCGACGGCAGACGTAATCGGCGAAGAGG
>DAOUGF010000036.1:0-5940 GCA_034429295.1 Chloroflexaceae bacterium | reverse complement strand
CACCCGCAGGCCCATCTGTGCGAACAGCTCCTCCTTGTCGGCGAAGTGATAGTAGAGCGTCGGCTTGGTGACCTCGGCGGCGCGGATGATGTCGTTGATCGAGACTGCCTTGTAGCCCCGCTGCATAAAGAGCGCGCTCGCGGCGTCCAGGATCTTCATCCCGGTGGCGCTGCTGATCGGCTGATGTTCATCCTGCTTCATAGTTTCCTTACCGGTCAGTCAATATCATGATTTGCATTATACCACTTAACCGACCGGTCAGGAAGAGTATACAGTATTGCAAAGGATTTGTCAATAGATTGAACATATATCGTCCGCGGTATACTGTGGCGTGCCCTCTTTTCTAGCTGCGGAAAGCCCCATGCAGAAGATTCTCAGCCTCCTCCCCCTGCTAGCCCTGCTGCTGGCCGGTTGTGCCCAGCCCCAGCCGGCGGTGGAGCATAACCACGCCGTCGCCGATGACCCTATGACGGCCGGGACGGTGCTCGACCCGCCGACCGTGCTCGCCGACTTCACGCTGCCGAGCAGCACGGGCGAATCCCTCAGCCTGGCGGACCTGAAAGGGCGGCCCACTCTGGTCTTCTTCGGCTTCACCAATTGCCCCGACGTCTGCCCGACCACGATGGCCGAGTTCAAGCGGGCCAAGGAGGAGCTCGGCGCCGACGGCGAGCGGGTGAACTATGTGATGATCAGCGTGGACCCCGAGCGCGACACGCCCGAGGTGCTGGCTCGCTATCTCGGCGCCTTCGACCCTGCCTTTGTGGGCCTGCAGGGCGACGACGCCACGCTGCGCCGCATCGGCCGCGACTTCGGGCTCTACTACGAGCGGCAGCCGCCAGCCGCCGACGGCAGCTACGACGTGACCCACAGCTCCGCCGCCTACCTGCTCGATAGCGAGGCGCGCCTGAGCATCGTCTATTCCTACGGCACGCCGTACACCACCTTCGTGCGCGACATCCGCGCCATGCTGGAGGGCTGAGGCCTGCCCTTCCAAACGCTTTCCACCTTCGGAACGAAGACGCCCCATCGGGGCGTCTTTATGCTGTCCGGGTGCGCCATAGCGCGCCCGCGATCTTGCAACCCTGCTGTCATCTTCTGCCGGTCACGACAGCCGTTCGTACTGGTGGAATCTATAAGGGAGCCAGCCCGATGAGCCTGCGATCCTTGCTCTCCAGCGCCCTGAGCGCCGCCCTGGCCGGCCTGCTGGTCGCCTGCGGCGCCCCGTCCGCCTCCCAACCGACGACCGTACCTACCGCCGCGCCCACCGCTGCTCCGACAGAGGCCCCCACAACCGCGCCAACAGAGGCCACCACCGCCGCGCCGACAGAGGCCCCCACAACTGCGCCCACCGAACCCCCCACGACCGCTCCGACTGAGGCTCCCACCACTGAGCCGGCCGGCGCGCTCCCGAAGCCCCTCTACCTGCTCCAGAACGGCCAGATCTTCCGTATCGAGGCCGACGGCGCCACCCGCACCCAGATCACCTACGAGGTGCCCTTTAACCCTGATGCTCTCGCCGTGATCGATTTCGCCATCTCGTCGGCCGACAACACGCTCGCCTACATCGTGCAGCGGGATGGTCCTTCGGCGCTGCTGCGCTCCGGTCCGGACGGCGAGGACCCCACGCCGCTCTTCGAGAGCGAGACGGTGAACGTCGGCGACCCGGTCTTCAGCCCTGACGGTCGCCAAATCGCTGTGCGCCTGCAAGGACCCTTCGATCAGCCCGACAGCTTCCAGAGCGGGCTCTATCTCATCCCGACCGAGGGCGGCGAGCCGCAGCTGCTCGTGGCCGACGACCCGATCGAGGACCCGGCCACCGTGAGTGAGGCTGCCGGTGTCGCGCCCCAAGCCTTCTCGCCCGATGGCTCGCGCCTGCTTGTTTTCCGCTACGGTCTGCAGGTCGACGTCTGCGACTTGGCGGTTGTGTCGCTGGCCGATGGCGCTGTCACCAAGCTGGCGCTGCCCGCGCCGCCGCCGATGGAGCGCCAGACCTCGTGCAGCAACAGCGTCTCCTGGGCGCCCGACGGCTCCGCGGCCTACTTCACGATCGAACGTATCGGCGCGTCCGGCGGCGAGCCGGCGATCTGGCGGCTGGACCCGGCCACCGGCGCGACAGAGCCTGTGACGCCGGAGCAGCAGGCCGCGCCCTTCACGCTCTACACCAACCCGTTCGCCGCGGCCGATGGCGGCATCCTGGCCCTCAGCGCCGAGGCCGAGGCGCTGCCCGAGCCCTTCTCTGATAACCAGCCTACCCTCAGCTACAGCGTCGTGCGAGTGGATCCGGCCACCGGCGAGGCTGCCGAGCTGCGGCCCGCCGAGCCGCTCGAGCCGATTCTGGTGGCCTGGGACGAGGGTGGTGCGGGCGCGGCCGTCTTGAGCTTCGACGTCGCGACCGGCGGCTCCAGCCTGTTCTGGCTGACTGCCGGCGAAGGCCCGGCGTTGGAGCTTGCCGCCGGGATGGGTGACATCTCCTTGTTCGCCTGGAGCTCGCGTTAGAACGGAGGGGCGCAGCGAGCCCGGCTCCCATCTCGGTCCGCTGCGCCTCTGCGAATGAACACAGCTATGCCCTCACGCCGCCAGTTTCTCCGCATCGCCGCCATCACTGCCTTGGGGGCAGGGGCCGCCGTGGGGCGCGCCCGCGCCGATGACGGGCCGCCCTACACCATCCACCTCCCGCTGCTCACCCAGAACGAGCCGACGCCAGAGCCAACGCCGGAGCCAACTCCAGAACCAGAGCCGACGGCAGAGCCAACGCCGGAGCCAACTCCAGAACCAGAGCGGACGCCAGAGCCAGAGCCGCAGCCGACGCCGGAGCCGCAGCCGCAGCCCGACCCCGGGCCGTGGCCGAACGAGCTTGGCTATCTCCTGGCCACCCACTCCGGCAGCCGTGAGCAGGCGATTGCCTGGTTCACCCGCCGCTCGACCCTCTACGACAGCGTTGCTATCAACATCATCGTGAACGCCTACGCGCGGATCGGCAACGAGGTTGGGGTGGACTGGTTCCTGGCCCTGGCGCAGTGCGCCCACGAGACGGGCAGCCTCACCTCGTGGTGGTGCGCCAGACCTCGCCGTAACCCCGCCGGCATCGCGGTGACGGGCCAGATCCGCTATCAGCCCCAGGACGTGCCGCCTGGCCCGAGTTGGGCGTGGGACCCCGGCATCGGCGCCTGGCGCGAGGGCGCGAGCTTCGCTGCCTGGGACAGCGACTCTGTCAGGGCTCACCTCGGCCGGCTGCTTGCCTATGCGCTGCCGGTGGGCTGGGCCACCCCCGCGCAGCAGGCCCTGATCGACTACGCGCTCTGGGTCCGGCCGCTGCCCGACAGTCTGCGGGGCTGCGCGCTAACCATCACCGACCTCAACGGGCGCTGGGCGGTGCCTGGCACCGAGTATGGTCAGCGCATCCTCGATCTCGCTGGCCGCATGCGGGCCGGTTAAACGCGCAGAGGGTCGGTTAAACTATCATCTGTAGTACTCACTATTGTGGTACGTTGCGATCCGGCAACCTTCCGCATGGCGGATAATCGTCGTTTTTCGCATTGGAAAGGGGAATAGCGCCCGCGATGGGTGAAGAAAGAGTCCCTTGACTTGCCTCGTACGGCAGGTTATACTAGGCTTGTATTAAGAGCCCTTAACCGCTGGTCCAGGAGGAGCTGGTATGGGCGCAAAAGTCACAATTGCCAATACTGGTTCCTGGTAGGGGCGGAGCAGGTAGATGCCTGCTGCCGCCCCTGATGTTTTTCAGGGCCTGACCATGACGGACTGGACAAGGTGGTTCAGCCAAACAGGAGGCGCGAAATGCACTCGGATCTGATCAGGAAGATCGAGAAGGCTCGCCGCTACGCTGCCGAGCCGGAGCGCATCAAGTTCGACGATCTCGCCGTTACGTTTCACGGCGGCAATAGCAATCACAAAATCGCGCTCAAGGACGGCCATTGGAGCTGCGACTGCTCGTTCTTCCAGGGTTGGGGCACCTGTGCACATGTCATGGCGCTGCAGCGCATTCTGAACCCGATGTTGACCCCCGAGGCTCGGCAGGCTGAACTGGCTGTAGGAAGCCATAGTGAGCAGATAAGCGAGACTGTTCCAGCGTAGTCGGGTACCGGTGAACTGTTCAACGACTTGACGGCCGACGGAAGCTCAAAGATACTGCGGCGAGGGTGAACCCCTCGCCGCTTTGTTATTGCCGCATATCCGTCCAGGTCCAGTATGCCGCTGATCATCGCTCACCGGGGCGCTTCCGCCTACGCCCCCGAGAACACGCTCGCCGCCTTCGAGCTCGCCAGGCGCCAGGGCGCCGACATGGTCGAGCTGGATGTTGTGCCCACCGCCGATGGCCGCCTCGCCGTCTTCCACGACGACACCACCGAACGCTGGGATGGCCTGCCGCGTCCAGTGGCAGCCTGCAGCCTGGCTGAGCTGCAGCGCCTCGATATCGGCGGCGAGCGGGTGCCCGCGCTGGAAGAGGCGCTGGCCTTCGCCGCCGAGAGCGGGATGGCCCTGAATGTGGAGCTGAAAGCCGCCGGTACGGGCGAGCGCTGCGCCGCTCTGATCAAGGAGTTCGGCCTCGTCGAACAGGTGATCGTCTCGTCCTTCGTCGCCGCCGCGCTCCACGAGGTGCGGGCCGCCGCGCCCGCGCTGCGTCGCGCCTACCTGATGGGCACCGACACCTACCGCCCCGATGTGCGGCTCCGCGAGCTTTGGCCCTTCTTCGCCCTCCGCGGCGTCGAGGCCGTGGCTTGGCATCCCTACCACGATCTGCCCGCCATCGATTGGGTGCTGCCCCTGGTGCGCCGCGCCGGCTATCAGGTGAATGTCTGGACGGTGGATGACCCGCAGCGCATGCAGGCCCTCGTCGCCCTCGGCGCCACCGGCATCATCACTAACAAGCCGGACGTAGCACGGCAGGCGCTGGGCCGCGGTTGAATCGAGACATCCCAAGGGGCGGCTACGACGGGCCGCCCTGCATCCCCAAAAGAGGCAGGGGACAGGGAGAGATCCTGACAGCATCGTCAGGTTGCTCCTTGTCCCCTTGTCTCTCGCCCTCTGCGATGAAGCCTCAAGCCGCTATGGCCAACGCGCGGCGCTCCACGATCATCTGCATGCCGCCGCGGGGCCGCAGGGTGATCAGCGGCTCGGGCTGGGGAATGCGGCCGTCGACGAGGCGCAGACGCAGGCGGCGGGCCAGGGTGGCGAGCACCAGCGTCGCCTCCATCAGCGCGAAGTTGTTGCCGATGCACATGCGCGGTCCGGTGCTGAAGGGAATGTAGGCGTACTTGTGGCGGGTCGCCGTCTGCTCGGGTGTAAAGCGCTCCGGCTCGAAGCGCTCCGGGTCGGGCCAGAACGCGGGGTGGCGGTGGGTCACGTAGGGACTGAGGTCAACCGCGCTCCCTTTGGGGATGTGGTAGCCGCCGATCACGGCGTCGGCGGTGGCCTTGCGGCTCAGGATGTAGACGGGCGGGTAGAGGCGCATGGTCTCGTCGATGATCATGCGGGTGTAGGCCAGCCGCGGTAGGTCGGCGACGGTGGGCGCCCGCTCGCCCAGCACCTCGTCGAGCTCGGCGTGGAGCTTGGCGGCGACGTGGGGGTGAGCGTCGATCATCGCCCAAGCCCAAGTGAGGGCGGTGGCGGTGGTCTCGTGGCCGGCGAGCAGCATGGTCAGCACCTCGTCGTGGAGCTGGTTGTCGCTCATCTGCGCGCCGGTCTCCTCGTCGCGGGCCAGCATCAGCATCGAGAGCAGGTCGCCAGTGTCATCGCCGCGCCGGCGGCGCTCGCCGATGATCTTGTAGACCACGGCGTCGAGCTCGCGCTTGGCCCGGTGCCACTCGCGGTTCGCGCGGGTGGGCAGCAGCGGCGGTAGCACGTTGAAGGTGCGGAAGCGCTCGACCGTCTGTGCGCTGAGGATGTCGAAGTTGCGGCTCACCACGGCGGCCTCGCCGGCCA
>DAOUGF010000035.1:0-10739 GCA_034429295.1 Chloroflexaceae bacterium | reverse complement strand
AAGTTCGGCCCTTACGCCGATGAAGTGAACATGGCCTGGCTCTGGGCGCGGCTGCGGGCCCGCAGCTTCAAGCTCGGCTACTTTGTGGGCGGCTTCCAGGGCTTCAGCGATGCGCTGCTCGCGGCGATCGAGCGCCGGGGCGTGCGGGTCCGGCTGGGCACGCCCGTGGAGGGCGTAACGCAGACGGATGGAGGGTGGGAGGTACGCGCAGGCGGCCAAGCCGAGCGCTACGAGCAACTGCTGGTGACAGGCGCCCCCGGTCTGCTGGCGAAGCTCGCGCCGCAACTGCCGGAGAGCTATCTGGGCAAGCTGCGACAGCTACGCTCGATGGGCGCCGTGGTGATGACGCTGGCGCTGCGGAGGCCGCTCACCGACGGGCTCTACTGGGTGAACATGCCGAAGGACCAGTTCCCCTTCCTGGCCCTGGTGGAGCACACCAACTTCATCGAGCCCAAATACTACGGCGGCGACCGCCTGATCTACCTGGGCGACTACCTGGAGCCGGGGCATCGCTATTTCCAGCTGAGCCAGGAGGAGCTGCTGGCGGAGTTTCTGCCGGCGCTGAGCAAGGTAAACCCGGCGTTCAGGCCCGATTGGGTGCGCAAGAGTTGGCTGCACCGGGAACCCTACGCGCAGCCGATCGTGCCGGTGGGCCACAGCGCCAACATCCCGCCGCTGCGAACGCCGCTGCCCGGGCTGTACTGGGCCAGCATGAGCCAGGTCTACCCGTGGGATCGGGGGACAAATTTCGCCGTCGAGTTGGGGCGACGCGTGGCTGGTGAGATGCTCGCCGAGAGGCATCCTACTGCCTAGAAGCCGTTTGACGGTCGCAAGGCGGGCTGTTATAATGTGCCTTCGACGTGGGGATGAGAGGAACGCCCCCGCCGGGCGTGGCATCGCCAGAGATCGGGCACGCACACGAGCTCGCCGTCGCAGCGATGGCGGGCCGCGCGTTCGTTGGAGGTGGTGCCCTGAAGACGAAGGAGTCAAGCCATTAGGGATAGGTTTCGCATCAACGGTCGCATCCGCGCGCGGGAAGTGCGCCTGATCGACGAGAACGGCACACAGGTGGGAATCGTGGGGCTGCGCGAGGCCCTACAGATGGCGGAGGAGCGCGGCTTCGATCTGGTCGAGGTCGCCCCGAACGCGGTGCCGCCCGTCTGTCGCCTGCTCGACTACGGCAAGTTCCGCTACGAGCAAAGCAAAAAGGAGCGCGAGGCCCGCAAGAATCAGAAGCAGGCCGAGCTTAAGCAGATCCGCCTCATGCCAAAAACCGACGATCACGACATCGCGGTGAAGGCGAACCAGGCGAAGCGCTTCCTGCTACAGGGCGACAAGGTCAAGTTCAACGTGCGCTTCCGCGGCCGCGAGATGGCTCACCCGGATATCGGCCGCAAGATGCTTGAGGAGATCGCCGAGCAGCTGCGGGAGATCGCCGTGGTGGAGCAACGGCCGCTGATGGAGGGCCGGGTGCTCTCGCTGCTGATGGCGCCGAACGCCAAGGTGCTGAAGGCGGCGCAGCAGGCGCAGAAAGAGCGGGCCAAGCAGCCGAGGCCGCAGGAGGAATCCCCAGACGATGCGGCGGCTATGGCCGAGCAAGACGAGCTTGATGATGAGCTCGATGACGACGAGCTCGATGATGATGATGAGCTCGACGATGACGAGCTCGCTGATGAGGACGCGAATACGTCCGCGAAGGGTTAGGAAAGACGCAACTCATGCCCAAGATGAAGACCCATAAGGGCGCCAAGCGCCGGTTCAAGATCACGGGAAGCGGCAAGTTCCTTCAGCAGAAGGGCATCCGCGGCAACAAGATCAACCGGCCTGGGCGCTCGCAGCGCGCGTGGGGCAAGGATCAGCCCACCTCGCGGGCGAACCGCAACCACCTGAGGGTGGCGCTGCCGTACGGCCTGAAGTAGGCCCGAAATACAACTCGCTATTCGTAAGCCGGAGTTACCATTCGAGGTTCCAGGTTGAACTGGCAAGCACGGACGGAAGCCAGAGCCTCCGCCCGTCACCTGGCGCCTACGCATCGGGCGCAGCGCAGGGAACCGCCACCCCCTGACCTGCCCGTTTTTTGGAGGACAACACCATGGCCCGTGTGAAGCGTGGCGTGATGACGCACAAGCGCCACCACAAGCTACTTGAGCAGGCAAAAGGATTCCGCGGCGCCCGCTCGCGCCACTACAAGGTGGCTCACGAGGCGGTGATGCACGCGCTGGCCTACGCCTACCGCGACCGCCGCAACCGCAAGCGGGATTTCCGCCGCCTCTGGATCCAGCGCATCAACGCCGCCGCCCGGCTCAACGGCAGCACCTACAGCCGCCTCGTAGCCGGCCTGCGGAACGCCGGGATCGACCTCGACCGCAAGATCCTCGCGGACCTCGCCGTGCGGGATCCGAAGGCCTTCAGCGAGGTCGTCACGATGGCGATGAACGCCAAGCCAGGCACGAACGGCGCCAGCAGCCGGGGCCCCGGTCGCGCCCCGCGCCCGACGATCCTGGCCGCACCCGCCGCAGCCGCTGAGGCCAAGCCTGCCAGAGCCTCCAGGCAGTCGCTCGCCCCCGCCGCCGCCGCTGAGGCCAAGCCTGCCAAGGCCGAGCCCGTCGCCGAGGCCAAGGCCGAGCCCGCCGCCGAGACCGAGCCCGTCGCCGAGGCCAAGGCCGAGCCCGTCGCCGAGGCGAAGCCGGACTACAGCGGCCTGACGATCAGCCACATCGAGTACAACCCTGAGGGCAGCGATGTGGAGGGTGAGTATGTGCTTCTGAGCAACGGCGGCGAGAGCGCCATCGAGCTGACCGGCTGGACGCTGCGGGACGACGACGCCAAGCACACCTTCACCTTCCCGACTTTCACCCTGGCGCCCGGCGCCGAGGTGAAGATCTGGACGAAGGAAGGCAAGAACACTAAGGCTAACCTCTATTGGGGTAGCAAGAGTGCGATCTGGAACAACACAGGCGATACCGCTGTGCTGAGCGACGCCGAGGGCAACGAGGTCGCCCGCCTCAGCTACGAAGGCGCGTGATCCCGCGTACTGTAGTCTGCCATCCGTAGTCTGTACAGCACAACAGCTGGCTCAGCAGTACAGACTACGGATGGCAGACTACGGGCTACGGACGTGATCTCCAGCACGAGCAACCCCCACGTCAAACTGCTGCGCTCGCTGCGCGAGCTCCCCAAGGAGCGCCGCCGCGAGCGCAGCCTGTTTCTGGAAGGGGTGCGCCTTGTGGCTCACGCCCTCGACACCGGGGCCGAGCTGCGCCTGGCTCTCTACGCCCCTGAGCAACTCCAGGCTACCCCCGAAGGCCAAGCGCTGCTCGCCCGGCTTGCCGGCCGCCCCGGCTGCTATGAGGCCACACCGACCGCGGTGGCCGCCGCCGCCGACACCCGGCACCCCCAAGGTGTTGTGGCCGCCTTCGGCTGGCCCGAGCTAGAGCCGCGGGGCGGGCTGCGCCTGGTGCTCGACGCGGTGCAGGACCCCGGCAATGTCGGCACGTTGCTGCGCTCGGCGGAGGCCGCCGGGGTAGGCCTGGTGCTCTGCGCCCGCGGCAGCGCCGATGTGTACGGCCCCAAGGTGGTGCGGGCCGCGATGGGCGCCCACTTTAGCCTGCCCCTGCGGGCCGACCTGAGTTGGGACGAGATCGGCGCCGAGCTGAGCGCCTGCCCCGTGATCTACGCCGCTGATGCAGCAGCCAGCATGCCTTACTACGCCGCGGATTGGAAGCAGCCGGCAGCGCTGATCATCGGGTCGGAGGCCCACGGCGTGAGCGACGAGGGGCTGAGCTGGGCGACCCACCGGATCGCGATCCCGATGCTCGGCCGCGCCGAGTCGCTGAATGCCGGCGTGGCCGGCAGCATCATCCTCTTCGAGGCGCTGCGGCAGCGGACACGGGGGAGGACGTAGAGCGCTGCCTGCGGGGCTGGCGCCCCCACGCCCCTGGCGCTCGTCGTGCCGACATCCGCTGCGGGGCGCAAGCGCTTCGCGCCACTGCGTCCGCCACCCCCGCGCCCGTACCACCTCCAGGGTGGGTGAAGTTGCGAGCGGGCTCCGCCCCTCGCGCTCCCCGCCAAGGGGGCGGCTGCCCCCTTGGAACCCCCGAAGCCGACGGCCGCCTCAATCCGCATGCCATCGCTGCATGCCCCTCGGCGCCGAGAGCGGGCGTTGCGTTCCCCGCTCCACGCCCGCTGCCGGACAGCTTCGCCTACATCACAATACCCTTGACCAGCGAAGCCGTGGGACAGCAGCCGCCCCCCTGGCAGGGCTGCTCCCGCTCTCGGTGGGGCGGTAGCGCCCATAGACTTTGGTCATACGCTGGCTCTGGCGATGGGCGGATTGACGATTTACCTGTTACGTTTTACGATGAGGGTGCGGGCGCGCACGATGGGGCGCCCTCACAGTAGGCCTGTATAGCTGAGTTATGTCTATGACTGTTATCGACGAGCTGGCCACGCTGGAGGGGGAGGCACTAGCGGCCCTCGCCGCGGCCACGGACCTCAACGCACTGGCCGAGTGGAAGAGCCGCTACACCGGCAAGAACGGTGCGCTCACGCGCCTGAGCCGCGGCTTGGGCGCGCTGCCGGCCGAGCAGCGCCCCGAGGTTGGGCGGCGGGTGAACGCGCTGCGAGAGCAGCTCGACAGCGCGTACGCGGCCGCCGAGGCGCGCCTGAAGAGCGCCGCGATCGACGCTGAGCTCGCGGCCGAGGCGATCGATGTGACGATGCCCGGCCGTCCCCCCACCCTCGGTTACACCCACCTCACCAACCAGGTGCTCGCACAGGTGCAGCAGATCTTCGGCGAGATGGGCTTCCAGGTGTGGGAGAGCCCCGAGGTTGAGCTCGACGAGTACAACTTTGGCCTGCTGAACTTCGGCGACGACCATCCCGCCCGCGATATGCAGGACACATTTTATGTCGAGATGCCCGAGGGCGCGCCGGCGGTGCTGCTGCGGACCCACACCTCGCCTGGCCAGATCCACGCGATGCGCCGCTACGCGCCTCAGCCTGTGCGGGTGCTGTTGCCCGGCAAGTGCTATCGCAACGAGCAGGTGACGGTCCGCAGCGAGATGCAGTTCTACCAGTTCGAGTTCCTGGCGGTTGGCCGCAATATCACGATGGGCGACCTGAAGGGCACGCTCGCCTATTTCGCGGAGCGGATGTACGGCGCCGGCACGAAGGTGCGACTGCGGCCGAGCTTCTTCCCCTTCACCGAGCCCAGCGCCGAGATGGACGTGAGCTGCTTCCTCTGCGACAGTAAGGGCTGCCGCGTCTGCAAATACTCGGGCTGGCTGGAGATCGGCGGCTGCGGCATGGTTCACCCGAATGTGCTGCGGAACGGCGGCTACGACCCGGAGCAGTTCAGCGGCTTCGCGGGGGGCTTCGGCCCCGAGCGGATCGCGCTGCTGAAGTACGGGATCGACGACATCCGTAATTTCTACAACGGCGACGCCCGCTTCGTAGAGCAGTTCGGGTAGGGCGCCCACGGCGCAGGGGCTAGGAACGCAATGATCGACGACGAGCGACGGGCGGCGCCGCAAGGCAGCAAACCCGTCGCTCGTTATGTCGGGCTGGGCGCGCTGCTCATCCTTTACCTTAGCCTCCACACGCTCTACAACTGGGCCATCCCCTTGGGCGAGGGGCCCGATGAGCCGGGACATCTGGCATACTCGCTGTTTCTAGCGAGCGAGGGGCGCCTGCCGGTGCAGGGGGGAAGCGAGGGCGACGATGTGCCCGGCGAAGGCCATCAGCCGCCGCTAGCCTACCTGCTGGCCACCCCGGCTGTGGCCTGGCTCCCCGCCGAGCAGCGGCAGATCCTGCTCACAGCCAACCCGCGCTTCCTCTGGGCCGGCGGCGATGAGCCGGGAGCCTTCATGCGGGGCAGCCAGGAGCGCATGCCATGGCCGCCGCTCACCATCGCCTGGCACCTCGCCCGCGCCGTCTCCGGCCTCTGCGGCGCGCTCACGGTGCTCTTCACCTTCCTCGCCGCACAGCGCCTACGCCCCGATAACGCCGGCTTCCCCTTGCTCGCCGCGGCTATCGTCGCCTTCAACCCGCAGCTGCTCTTCACGACGGCCCTGGTGAGCAACGATGGGCTGCTCGCGGCGCTCGGGGCGGCGATCCTGTGGTGGTGCGTGGCGGGGGGGCGTTTGGATCGCGAATTTCGCGAAAGCTCGCGCCGCGAAAAACGCGAAGGCGAAGGCGCGAAAGCGCGAAAGGGGGGACGCGAAAGGGGCGTAGAGTGGGGGGCGGTGCGCTGGGGGATGGTGGCCGGCGCGCTGTTCGGGCTCGCGCTGCTGACGAAGCAGAGCGCGCTGCTCTTCGGGCCGCTGCTGCTCTGGGCCGGCTGGAGGGCTGCGGGCGGGGAGTGGCGGCCCACGCTTGCCGCTACAGCGGCGTGGGGAGCGACGGCGCTGGCGGTGGCCGGATGGTGGTTCCTGCGCAATCTGCGGCTCTACGGCGACCTCTTCGGGCTCGAGGCCTTCCAGAGCGAGTTCGCTACCCAGCCGTTCCACTGGGGCGACCCGGCGGCGTGGAGCGCGGCCCTTGCACAGCTTTTCGCCTCGTTCTGGGCCCGCTTCGGCTGGATGAGCCTGCAGCCGCCCGCCTGGACGATCTGGCTCTATGCGGGCCTCTGCGGGCTGGCGCTCGTTGGGCTAACGCAGGGCCTGTCTCACCGCAGCGGCGCAGCGGGCATGTCCGCCGGTCGGCCGGCGATGTGGTGGTCGCCTTGGGCGGCGCCGATGCTCACGCTGGCGCTCGCGCTGGCCTGGACGCTCGCGTTCGCCGGGGCGGCGGGGCTGGTGGCGTGGCAGGGGCGCATGCTCTTCCCCGCGGTCGGGGCGGCGGGGGTACTGCTCGGACGCGGGTTGTGGCTCATAGCTTCCCGACTGCCCCGATTCGGCAGTCGCGTGCTTGTGCCTGTGGTTGGCGGCGGGCTGCTGCTGCTCGCACTGCTCATGCCGCTCAGGGTGATCCGGCCGGCGTATAGTTGGGTGGCGCTGGGGCCGCGGGAGGCGCAGGCGGCGCTCGGGAACCCGGTGTTCGCGCGCTACGCCGCCTCCTGGGAGCGGGGCGTGGTGCTGCGGGGCTGGCGCCTCGACGGCGAGCCGGTCGCCGGGCAGCCGCTGCCGCTCACGCTCACCTGGAACAGCCTGGAGCCCGTGCCGCGGCCGTGGACGGTGTTCGTGCACCTGGTGGACGACAGCGAGCAGATCGTCGCCGAGAGCAACAGCCAGCCCCACAACGGCACGTTGCCCTTCCCGCTCTGGACTCCGGGCGATTGGATGGCGGATACGCACACCATCCCTTTGCCGGCCGAGCTGGCGCCGGGACCCTACGAGCTACGAGTGGGGCTATATCGCCCCGATAAGGGCGGGGAGCGCCAGCGGGTCTGGGCCGAGGATGGCACAAAGCTCGGCGACTACACCACGCTCGGAACGGTGGTGGTGCGCTAGGATAGGCCATCGGGCGGCGGGACAATGGTACTGTTGTACGACAGGCATGCGGAGCCGTATGCTGGTATAGGTCAAAATACGGTTAAAAAATGGAGGCAGTATGCTCCGCCGCTTCCCGCCAAGCCTGCTGCTCGCCGTCCTACTCGCTATGCTCCTCCTATCCCTTGCCGGCCCCGGCGCTGCCGTCGCCGCCGATAAGGTTGTAGGCAACGGCACGCCGGGCAGCTGCACGAGCGCGGCCTTGAGTGCAGCGCTCGTCGGCGGTGGGTCGATCACATTTCGTTGCGGGAACGCGCCCCATACGATCCAGGTGACCACGCCCTTCGACATCACCGCGCCGGAGACGACGATCGATGGCGGCGGGCTGATCACGCTGCAGGGCCAGGGCAGCCAGATCATCATTCACCGCACCTTCGGCACGATCGGGAGCAGCGTGCTGACGCTCAAGAACCTGACGATCACCGGCGGCCGGGCCAGCGGGGCGAACGATGCGGCGAACGGCGGCGCGGTGGAGAGCTTCTTCCAGGCGGCGAACCCGGCCTTCAAGCCGGCCCTGCACGTGGAGAATGTGATCTTCCGCGGCAACGAGAGCACAGTGACGAGCCTGACCAGCGGCGAGGCCTACGACTACGGCGGCGGCGCGATCTATTCGCGGGGCGGCCTGGTGACGGTGAAGGGCAGCCAGTTCATCGATAACCACGCGAACAATGGCGCGGGCGGCGCGATCCACATCCTGCAGAGCAGCCTGTCGATCGAGGACAGCAGCTTTATCGGCAACACGGCAATCGGCGCGACGGCGGGCAATAGCTTCGGCGGGGCGATCTCGATCGACGGGCTCGGCGGCGAGGACGGACGCCTGCTGGTGACGCGCAGCCTCTTCCGCGACAACCGGGCCTACAACTCAGGCGGCGCGATCCACCTGAACATGTACGAGAACAGCAGCCGGGCCGAGATCGTGGCGAGCAGCTTTGAGAGCAACGCCGTGGTGGGCGGCACACGGGCCCAAGGCGGCGCGATCGGCGGCGGAGGCACGAGCAGCGGCGGCGCCACCGGCAACCCTGTGATCGTGATCAGCGAGAGCCTGTTCACGGGGAACTCGGCACGGCGCACGGCGGGCGCCGACGGCAACCCCAGAGAGGACGGCTCGGGCGGCGCCCTGGCCTTCCCGCAGCGGGTCCGGCTGCGGATCGTGAACAGCACCTTCGAGGGGAACCGGGCCTTCGGCAGCGGCCCCAACGCCAACGGCGGCGCCCTCTACGTGGTGAATAACACCGATCAGTTCGAGATCGTCAGCTCGACCTTCGCCAATAACTATGCCGGCTGGGTGGGCGGCGCGATCAGCAACTCCACCATCCCCGACCCGGAGGATCCGCAGCAGCCGATGCCCGGCGGCTGGGTGGAGAACTCGATTTTCTCCAACAACAGGGCCGATAACGGCCCGAACGGCTGGAATATCCAGCAGCACTGCTCCAGCGAGTTGGCCCACGACGGGCGCAGCCTGCAGTTCCCGGCGCGGCTCACCGGCGGCAACTTTTTCAACGACGCCACCTGCTTCGCCGGCAAGAGCGGTCCGAACCAGACGAGCGATCCGCAGTTCCGCAACCCGCTGCTGCAGCCCCTCGCCGATAACGGCGGCCCGACGAGAACCATGGCCATCCCCATCGGCAGCCCGGCCTTCAACGCCGGAGTGGCCTGCCCTACGACCGACCAGCGGGGCGTGGCGCGGCCTCAGGCCGGCGCCTGCGATCTGGGCGCCTTCGAGCTGGTGGTGACCCTGAGCGTGGACCGCGGCCTCGTGCCCGTGGGCGCCGCGGAGCGCACGATCCTGGTGAGCGGCGCCGGCTTCGAGCAGACGAGCGTGGTGCAGATCAACGGCGCCGACAGGCCAACGAGCTTCGTGAGCGGGCAGCGCCTGCGGGCGGAGTTGAGCGCCGCCGATGTGGCAGCGCCCGGCACGTTGAGCGTGAGCGTCCGCGGCCCTGGCTCGGAGTTGGGCACGGCGACGGTGCGGGTGGTGGCGCAGCTCTATGGGATGAGCTTGCCGCAGCTTGGGAATTGAGCATCGAGGAATTGAGAATGCGAAGCTGCTTCGCCACATTCTCAATTCCTCAAATCCCTTAATTCTCGAAGAAGCCGGAGCGGGCGATGATGGTGCTGGCCGGCTCGAAGGTGGCCTCGGCGATGGTGGCGCCAGTGCGCCGCTGGTACTCGCGCACCACCTTGTAGCCGATGGCGTAGCCAGCGAAGTCGGGCACGCCAACCTTCTCCAGCCCGCTGAAGCCGGCGATGGCGTCGCCGAAGATGTAGGCGCGCACGACGTTGAAGCCGCTCTTATCGAGGGCGCCACCGATCACCGCCCGGGCCTCCTCCAGCCGCGACTCGTCGAACTCCGTCACCCAGGGGCCGATCAGCTCCTCGCCGTACTGCTCGGCGGCGAAGGCCTCGGCCAGCCCCTCCGCCACGATATAGTCGGCCACGTTGGTTGTCATCAGGTTGAAGGGGAAGAGGCGGAAGCGCAGGTTGTGGTGCAGCTCGTGGATGGTGCAGGCCTCGATCCGGGCCAGGTTCGCGGCCGTAGGCTCGTCGTAGACCGTCATCACGTAGCCGGGAATGGCGCCGAAGCCGCTGTAGCCGTGCTGGATCGGCATAGCGCTCATGTCGCTCAGAAACAGGCCGAAGACAATGTCGCGGGGCGGGATGCGCCCCAGGTGGTCGGCGAAGGCGGCCCGCCCGACCTCCAAGGCGCGGGCGGCGCGGGCCCAGGCATCGTTGGCCGCCAGGATGTCGAGGTAGCGCTGGCGACGCTCGCGATCGGCGACCAGCTGCTCGGGGCCCATCACCCATTGGGTGAAGACGGCCGGATCGCCGCCCATCATCTGCACGAGGCCGCTGAAGGGCGCGGCGAGCTCCTGCTGGAAGATGGCCGCGCGCTCTGCCGCGTCGGGCGCGGCCAGGATGCGGCGATAGGCGGACTCGGTATCTACGATCGTGAACTGCATCAGGATGCTCCTCTCTGTGCGCGGTAGTAGGTGAGGGCGCGGCCGGCGAAGGCGTGGAGCTCCTCGTCGGACCAGGGGCCTTGCGGGAACGAGCGAGCGCCCTCGGGGGCCCGCCAAGCGCCCTCGATGCCTTGCTCGATCGCGGCGTCGCCGCCGGTAAACATGCCGATCAGCTCATCCATCTGCGCCGCGAGGGCCTGCACCTCGGGGTGCTCGGGCGGCAGATGGCGCAGGGCGGCGAAGCGCTCGAAGAGCTCTCGCCAGGCTTGGAAGCCTCGCTCAAGCATGG
>DAOUGF010000034.1:0-9354 GCA_034429295.1 Chloroflexaceae bacterium | reverse complement strand
CACCAACGTCCGCATCTACTATCGCCCCGGCGAGGACCGGCACGACGCCCTGGTGATCCTCTCCCACGAACTCGCCCACGCGCTCCAGGCCGAGGCCTACGGCAAGGAGGCCCAATCGCGGGCCGATACCGTGCTGCTCGAAGGCCTCGCCAGCTGGATCTCCGGCGAGTACTGGCTGAGCCTCTCCGACTCCACCTCGTTCCAGGCGCGAGCGCGCGAGCTCTACCAGGCCGGCTATCGCGGCAACCTCGCCGCTATGGGCAAGCAGAACTTGGACGTGGCCTACGATATGTGGGCCGGCTTTGTGGATTACCTGGCCTCCACCTACGGCTGGGACAAGTTCAACACCCTCTACGTCGGCTGTCGCGGCCGGGCCCCAGGCTCCGCCGACTATCTCGGCATCTACGGCAAGAGCTTCAAAGAGCTCTATACTGAGTGGTACGCGACGCTGGAGTAAGCTCCACGCCTGCGCCCGCACCCTTCCAGTAGCCAACTGCCGAGCTCTCCGGTCCCTCACATCGATGGGGGGCTCGCCTCGCTGTGGGCCGTCGCGCACCACACAGGCGGGAGCGGCACGGCCTCAACTGAGCCTCCCGAGCGACGCCGGCGGCCGGAATCAGGCAGCCGCCACGGACGGCCTTGCCCCATTCGAGAGGCGGGCCGGATAACGCTTACCCGCGCCAACAGCCGCCTTCCACGGCCCTCTGTCGTAGGGCGTACGTGAAAGACACGAGGCCGTTGCGTTTATCCTGTACACTGTGGCTGGTGACGTTCTGTGCCAGTGAATATTGCAACGAGATGATCGCACGAATCTGGGGGACTCGCGGCTCATATCCGGTCGCACGGGCCGATGTGCTACGCTACGGCGGCAACACCACCTGTGTTGAAGTACGAGCCGGCGATCGTTGTATCATTCTCGATGCTGGCACCGGAATGCGCCACCTCGGCGACGCCCTCTCCGCCGAGGCTCCGCCCCCCGCGCAGATCGATCTGCTGATCACCCACACCCACTGGGATCATATCATCGGCTTTCCCTTCTTCGCCCCGATCTACCAGCCAGAGTGCAGCTTAGAGATCTACGGGCTGCGCCGCACCCAATCGAGCCTGCGGGCCACGATCGCCAACGCCCTGAGCGATCCGCTCCTGCCCGTGGCGCTTGAGGATCTGCGGGCCACACTGCGCTTCCACGAGATCCACGAAGGCCTCTGCTTCGAGCTCGGCCCCGTGCGGGTGCGCGCCGCCAGGGCGAATCACCCCTACCGCGCCCTGGCCTACCGGCTCGAGACCGACGAGGCCTCTCTCGTCTTTATCCCCGACACCGGCCCTTTCCATACCGTGCTCTTCGGCGATGAGCGGGTGGACTGGACGGGCGAACCACAGCAGAGCAGCCACGACGAGCTGCGGGAGCTGGCGGAGATGCGTGAGCGCATCATCGACCTGGCCCGCGACGCCGACTGGATGCTGTACGACTCGCAGTTCACCGACGAGCAGTACGCCCGCTTCCCTCACTGGGGCCACAGCACACCCAGCCAAGCCCGCGAGATCGCCGAAGCCGCCGGCGTGCGAGAGCTGCTGCTCTTTCATCACGATCCGCACCGCGCCGATGATGAGATCGACCAGCTTGTCGCCGCCCAACGGGCTGTAGCACGTCCCGGCCTCCGTGTTCACGCAGCCTATGAAGGCATGCTGCTGCGCAAACAGAAGGACGAGCGATGAAGCTCCAGTTCTGGGGGGTGCGCGGCTATGTGACGACGCCGGGCGCTGAGTACCTGCGCTACGGCGGCAATACCTGCTGTGTCCTGGTGTGCGGCCAGGCCGGCGAGTTGCTTGTGATCGATACCGGCACCGGCTTCTGCCAGCTCGGCGATTCTCTGTTGCAGCGAGAGTTTCGCCACGGCCAGGGCGAGCTCACCCTGCTGATCACCCACACCTATTGGGATCACATCCTCGGCCTGCCCTTCCCCGGCCTTGTTCACACGCCTGGAAACCGCCTGCAGATCTACGGCCCCGACAATACCAGGGGCTCACTCGAACTCACCTACGACGGCATCCTCTCGCCAGTCTACTCGCCGGTGTACGGGCTGGCCCATATCGGCGCCACCCACAGCTTTCAGCCCGTCTCAACCGAGCCGTTCCAGGTAGGCCAGCTCACCGTGCGAGCGCTGCCCCTCTCCCAGCGCAAGCACTCGCCGATCTGGGCCTATCGCGTTGAGGAGGGCGACCGGGCCGTGGTCTATATCACCGATGTGCGCTACATCGACGACCAGATCTGGAACAAGGCCGTCGGCTTCGCCAGCGGCGCCCAGATCCTCATCCACAGCGCGCCGTACACCCGCGATGAGCATGTAGAGGATTACGGACACAGCCGGGTCGAGGACGCGATCGAGCTGGCGATCGAGGCGCAGGTGGAACGGCTCTTCCTCTACCATCACGCGCCGACCCGCACCGACGACCAGCTGGACGCACTGGTCGCCCGCTACCGCGCCGAACTGGCATCCACGGGCCACGCGCTGGTGCTCGACGCCGCCGCCGAGGGGCTGCTGCTCGACGTATAAGCGCCGATTGACGAAAGACCAGGGGCCAAGCCTGAAGGCTGTGATCCCTGGTCTTTCGTCTTTAGCCTGCGGAGTCGAGCTAGGGCTTCAGGCTCTTCCGCTCCCGCATCATGCGGAAGACGTCCTTGCCGAATTTGCGCGAGTCCTGGCGGCGCTGCAGCGCCACCGGGTTGATCACGCGCTTCTCATCGCGGCCTCTGCCGCGCTCCTCGCGCGCCTCGCGCTCCTCCAGTTCATCTAGCTCCTCGACCAGATCCAGCTCATCGATCTCGGTCAGCTCACGCAGGTTGATGCGAAGCTTCGGCATCGGGGTGTGCGCTCCTTATCGCTGCGGCGTCGCCAGCGAGGGCACGCGCCGCTGGGTTAGTGCTGCTTTTGTCTCGACCTAACGGCGAACAGATCCGACACAGTTTGGGCACTCACCGAGAGTATGTTTTGCATGGCGTTTCTCCTTGCTAAGACAGCTTTCCAGATGTGAACTGCTGGTAAGGACGACCGACGACAGACGACCACCCGCAGCCTCCCCGACCATGGTCTATCGCCTGTGGTCGATCGTCACCTATCCCCCAACCCACTTCCGAGTGGTTTAACTCGGGGGTGGCTACGGCAGACCACTCTTACCCCTCGCCGGTGCGCAGGCGGACGTAGCTGTCGTAGCGCTCAGGGCTGATCTGGCCGGCGGCCACGGCGGCGCGCACGGCGCAGTCCGGCTCGTGCACGTGGGTGCAGCCGGCGAAATAACAGTCGTCCAGATAAGGCCGCAGCTCGCGGAAACACCAGTCGAGATCCTCGGGCGGCAGCTGCCAGAGCCCGATCTCCCTGATGCCAGGCGTGTCGGCCACGTAGCCGCCGCCCGGCGCCTCCAGGGGCAGTAGCTCGGCGACGGTGGTGGTGTGGCGGCCCTTGCTCAGCAGCTGGCTCACCTCGCCGGTGGCCAGGTTCAGGCCGGGCTGGATGGCGTTGAGCAGACTGCTCTTGCCCACGCCCGACTTGCCGGTGACCACGCTGATCTTGCCGGCCAGCGTCTCGCGCACCTGATCAAGCCCCTGGCCGGTCTTGGTCGAGGCGTAGATCACCGGGTAGCCGATCTGCTCGTAGACGGCGAAGAGAGCGCGGGCGGCCTCATCCCCCACCAGATCGACCTTGGTGGCGACGATCACGGGATCGAGCTCGCTGTGCTCGCAGATCACGAGATAGCGGTCGAGCATGCGGGGGGTGAAGGCGGGCGCGGCGCAGGCGAAGACGAGGAGCACCTGGTCCACGTTGGCGACCAGCACATCCTCCTTGTAGGCGCCGCGGGCGCCGGCGGCGCGGCGGGCAAGCTTGCTGCGGCGGGGGAGCACAGCCTCGATGGCGCCCTCGCCGGGCCCAACCAGGCTGATCTCCACCATGTCGCCGATGACGGCGATGTCGGTGCCGAGGCGCTCGCGCTTGAGCTTGCCGCGGAGCCTGCATTCCACGACGCCCGCCTCCGTCTGCACCCAGAAGAAGCCACTCTGGGCCCGCAGCACGGTGCCGACGGCCCGGCCTGGACGGCTGGGGGGCGGGACGTCGCGGGTGGTCATGCCGGCCTCAGCGCTTCGGGTGCTCATTAACACGCACCTCCAACTTACTGACACCAAGCACGTCGAAGGTGAAGTCGAGCAACTTATCGATGAGATTCGGCTGCGCCTGCTCCTGGTGGAGCTGGATCTGCGCCTGCCGGCTCTCCGCCGATGGACGGTTTGGCGGGGAGTGGCGCAGCGAGCCGTCACGTTCCAAGATTATCACAGTAGTCCCCCCCTCGGGAGTGAAGCTCATAACATCCGGCGGCGTGCCCGTGGTCTCAGCGGCCTGGTCGAGCTGGATCATCGCTCTCGATTCCTTTTCCTGGGGCTGATGGTTCAGTCGCGTGCGTACCGTGCCGTTGCGGGCTTCGAAGGGGGAGATACAACGAAGCCGTGGTGCTGTGCGCCACGGCCTCAAATAAAAGAGGCTGTGGGCGCCGGTCCAGCTACCCACAGCCTCGAGCTCGTTACTGGAGCGGTGCTAGCTCCTGAGCAGGCGGAACGTGGGTAGGGTACTCCCCTCGCCGAAGCCGCGGGCTGTGAGGACGGCCCGGGCCAGGCGGCCCGCATCGGCAATGCCGATGGTCATAATGTAGACGGCGTTCGTCATCTGGCCTCGCTCCTTCCGTTCCGTTTTGGAATTCAGATACGTAACTGGCGCAAGGATAACACACCTGGCCCGGCTCGTCAATGACAGTGTCATCAGTCTTTTGGCCGAGCCGCCAACGATTCGCTAACAGAATGTTGTCGCAGTTCTAATGGTGACGTGCTAGATTCCCCGACAGCTTGTTACAATAGAGCCGGTTCAGCGTGCCAAGAAGCCAAGCTTTGATGCGCCAAGGAGCCGTCAGCTATGACCACAGATCAGGAGACGACAGCCCAGCCTCAGAGCCTTACCTTTAAGGCCGAGGTGCAGCAGGTGCTGCAGATCCTCGCCCACTCGCTCTACACCGACCGGGAGATCTTCCTACGGGAGCTGATCTCGAACGCCTCCGACGCCCTGAACCGGGTGCAGTTCGAGATGCTGACCAACCGCGATGTGCGCGACCCCGAGGCTGAGCCGGCCATCCGCATCAGCGCCGATAAGGAGAAGCGGACGATCACCATCAGCGACACGGGCATCGGCATGACCCGTGAGGAGATGGTGGAGCATCTTGGCACGATCGCCCAATCGAGCGCGCGGGCCTTCGTGCAACAGGCGAAGGAGGGCCACAAGGCCAGCGCCAGCGAGATCATCGGGCAGTTCGGCGTCGGCTTCTACTCGGTGTTCATGGTGGCCGATAAGGTGACCGTGGTCTCCCGCTCCTATCGCCCGGAGGCCGAGGCGGCGATGTGGGAGAGCAGCGGCGGCGAGAGCTATACGGTCGGCGCGGCCGAGCGCGCAGAGCGGGGCACGACGGTGACGCTGCATCTGAAGGAGGACGCCGCGGAGTTCGCGAACGAGTGGCGGCTGGAGCAGATCGTCAAGCGCCACTCCGACTTCGTAGCCTTCCCGATCTACATCGGCGACCGGCAGGTCAATCAGCAGAAGGCGCTCTGGCGCCGCGCGCCGCGGGAGGTGGAGGCCGATCAGTATAAGAACCTCTACCGCCAGTTGACCCTCGACAGCGAGGAGCCGCTGCTGCACATCCACCTCTCCACCGACGCGCCAGTGGACCTGCACAGCGTGTTGTTCGTGCCGGCGAAGCGGGAGCGCGGCCTGATCGAGCGGCGCATCGAAGGCAAGATCAAGCTCTACTCGCGCAAGGTGCTGATCCTCGAGGAGGCCAAGGATCTGCTGCCAGCCTACTTCCGCTTCGTGGAAGGCGTGGTGGACAGCGAGGATCTGCCGCTGAACGTCTCGCGTGAGAGCGTGCAGTCCTCGCCGGTGATCCAGCGCATCCGCAAGACGCTCACGGGTCGCCTGCACCGCGAGCTGAACGAGCTGGCCGAGAAGGACGCCGAGAAGTT
Organism: Chloroflexaceae bacterium; assembly: GCA_034429295.1. Taxonomy (GTDB): domain Bacteria; phylum Chloroflexota; class Chloroflexia; order Chloroflexales; family Chloroflexaceae; genus OHK40. The sequence goes on along the minus strand of DAOUGF010000034.1, from coordinate 3,302 downwards.
CGCCGCCTTCTGGAAGGAGTTCGGCGTCTTCATCAAGGAGGGCGTGGCCACCGACTTCGAGAACCGCGCCGAGCTGCTGAAGCTGCTGCGCTTCCAGACCAGCACGCAGGGCGATGCGCTGTGCACCCTGGCCGACTACAAGAGCCGCATGGTGGAGGGCCAGAAGGAGATCTACTATGTGCTGGCGGCGAGCCCAGAGGCCGCCCGCTCGAGCCCGCACCTCGATCCCTTCACGGCCCGCGGCATCGAGGTGCTGCTGCTCTCCGATCTGATGGACGGCTTCATGCTGCAGGGCCTGCGGGAGTACGAGGGGCTGCGGCTGCGCAACATCGACGATGCCGACATCGAGCTGCCCGGCGAGGCCGCCACGCCCGAGGCGCAGGTGAGCGACGAGCAGTTCACGAAGCTGGCCGAGCGAGCAGCGGCGGTGCTGGGCGCCAAGCTGAAGGAGGTGCGGGCCTCGAAGGTGCTGCGGGACAGCCCGGCGCGCCTGGTGAGCGACGACGCGACCGGCCGCGAGATGCAGCGCATCCAGCAGTTGCTCGGCCGGGAGAGCGAGGAGCAGCCGCGCATCCTGGAGCTGAACCCCGGCCACCCGCTGGTGGCGGCGCTCGCACGGCGGGTCGAGGCCGACGCCGACGACCCGGTGGTGACCGCGTCGCTGGAGCAGCTCTACGATAACGCGCTGCTGCTTGAGGGCCTGCACCAGAACCCGGCGGCGATGGTGCCGCGGCTGCTCAAGCTGATGGAGGCCGCAGCTGATCGCGAAATTCACGAAAAGCCGCGAAAAACGCGAAAGCGAACAGGGGAAAGCGCGAAGGGCGAGGACGCGAAAGAACCTGCGAAGGAGGAGTAGCGTCACCGCGCAGCGATGTCCCACCATTCGCGTCTTCCCTTAAGCGCTTCGCGCCACTTCGTTCCGCGTTATCTTTCGCGTCTTCCCTTAAGCGCTTCGCGCCACTTCGTTCCGCGTCTTCATCAGTTCGCGTTGAGGCTTCGCCTCGTCTTGCGACCCGCGTTTTTCACAACGTTTCGAGTATTTCGCGATCCAAAGCCCCACCCCCGGTGGTGACAACCGCGCGGAGTCATGATAGAATGGGCAGTGGCGTGCACCGGGTGCACGCCAATCCTTTAGCTCGATGGCTTAGCACTCTCAGGCCGAGAGTGCCAAGCAGATCAGTCAGAGGGCAGTATCATGGCCGCGGGGCTCACAGAGCGACGACAGGGCATTTTGAAGCTGGTGATCCAGGAGTTTGTGGAGACGGCCACCCCGGTCGCCTCGGAGACCCTCGTGCGCAAGTACAAGCTGGGGATCTCATCAGCAACGGTGCGCAACGAACTCGCGGCATTGGAGGAGCTCGGCTACCTCACCCATCTCCACACTTCGGCCGGGCGCGTGCCCACCGACGCGGGCTACCGCTTCTTCGTCGAGAATCTGATGGAGCGCACAACGCTCCCCCTCGCCGAGCAGCGCACCATCCAGCACCAGTTCTACCAGGTGCGCGGTGAGCTGGATCAGTGGATCCAGCTCGCCGGGGCGGTGCTCGCCCGCACGGCCCAGAACGCCTCGCTCGTCACACCGCCGCGCAGCGCCGATCGGCTGCGCTTCCGCAGCCTGGAGCTGATCGCCATCCACGAAACCATGGCCTTGGCCGTGCTCGTCTTCCACGGCGGCGTGGTGAAGCAGCAGACCTTCACCCTCGACGCAGTGCGCACCCCCGAGGAGCTGCGACGTAGCGCCGCCCGCCTGACGGACCAGCTGGCCGATCTGACGCTGAGCGGTATCGAGGATCTGATCGCCCGCGACGCCACCCAGCCCACGCTGCAGTTCAACGATTTCGAGCGGGGCCTGCTGGATATCGTGGTACGCTCAATGCAGGCCTTCGAGGAACAGGCCCAGGAGCAGATCTACTCAGACGGCCTGATCGAGATGCTCAGCCAGCCCGAGTTCATCCCCGCCCTCACCCGTGACGACGCCGAACGGGCGGTGGAGCGCATGCGCCGCGCCCTTGAGATTCTCAAGAGCGGGCGCGGCCTCGGCCCGCTGATTCCCCAGGCGCTCGCCTCCGAAGGCGTGCAGGTGATCATCGGCGGCGAGAACAGCGCCGACGAGATGCGCGAGTACAGCGTGGTGCTGGCCCGCTACGGCGTGGACCGGGCGATCGTCGGAGTGCTGGGCGTCATTGGCCCCACCCGCATGGCCTACCCGCGCTCGATCTCGACAGTGCGCTACATCTCATCGCTGATGAGCGACCTGCTGGCTGAGCTGTACCACGCCGAGAGCCGCCCCCCCGATGCGGGCGCGCCAATAGCATAGAGGAGACCCATGAGCGAAGAGCAGAAGACCATCGATCCCGCCGCTGAAGCCACTAACGCCGCCGAAGCCTCTGACGCCACTGAAGCTACTGACGGCGCCGAGGCGCCGCAGCGCGAGGAGGCCGACTTGGTGGCCGAGCTGCAAGCCCGGCTGGCCGAGGCAGAGGCTCTGGCGGCTGAATATAAGGACCAGTACCTGCGCGCCGCCGCCGACTACCGCAACTTCAAGCGCCGCACCGACGAGCAGCGAGCCGAACTGGTGCGTAGCGCCGGCGCCGACCTCATCCTGAAGCTGCTGCCCGTGCTCGACGACTTCGAGCGCGCCTTCGCCAGCGTGCCGCCCGAGATCGCCGAGACGCCGTGGTGGGAGGGCACCCAGCTGATCCTCCATAAGCTGCGCCTCATTCTGGAGAGCCAGAACGTCAAACCGATCGAGGCTCTGGGCCAGGATTTCGACCCCAACTTCCACGAGGCTGTGCTCTACGAGCCGGCCGAGGGCCAGGAGGGCAAGGTGATCGCCGAGCTACAGAAGGGCTATATGCTCGGCGACCGAGTGCTGCGGCCGAGTATGGTGAAGGTCGGGCGAGGATAAAGGAGTAGTATGCCGAAGGTTATCGGTATTGATCTGGGGACTACGAACTCGGTGGTGGCGGTGGTCGAGGCCGGCGAGCCGGTGGTGATCCCCAACGCCGAGGGCGCTCGCCTCACCCCCTCGGTGGTGGCCATCAACAAGGCCGGCGAGCGAATGGTCGGTCAGGTGGCCCGCCGCCAGGCGGTGACTAATCCCGAGAACACGATCTTCTCGGTGAAGCGCTTTATCGGCCGCAAGTTCAACGAGCCGGTGGTGCAGAAGGATCTGAGCCTGGTGCCCTATAAGCTCACCGGCGCCGCCAACGGCGATGTGCGGGTGGCCATGGGCGGCAAGGAGTACGCTCCGCCCGAGATCTCGGCGATGGTGCTGCAGAAGCTGAAGGCCGACGCCGAGG
>DAOUGF010000033.1:0-7395 GCA_034429295.1 Chloroflexaceae bacterium | reverse complement strand
GCGTCGAGGAGCGTCTGCTGCTCGGCCACCTTCACCCGCAGGGCGCTGGCGCTGGCTTGGGCGGCCTTGAAGGCGCGGGCGCGAGCGATCGCGGTGCCCGTCTGGCTGGCGATCGTCTGGCAGAGGGCCACATCCTCGGGCGAGAAGCTGCCGCGCCGCCCCACGAAGTCCAGGCCCACCGCGCCGATCACCTCGCCGTCGATCACTAGCGGCACCAGGGCGATCGAGCGAATGTCGAGCTGGCGGAAGACCTCGTGGGAGCGGATCATCAGCGGGTCGTTCTGGGCATCCTCCGAGATCAGCGGGCGCTTATGCTCATCGAGCCAGTCCACGGCGGGGCTGTCGGCGATCGGCACCAGGATCTTATCGAGCAGACCCGACGGCACATGCTCGGCCACGGGGGGCGCCACGCCCTGCTCCCGGTCGTAGATCACCAGGCGCGCCTGATCCACGCCCGTAGCCTCGGCCATCGCATCCACGATGATCTGGTAGATGTGCTGCACATCCGGCTCGGCTGCCACCGAGACGGCGACCTTGTTCAGCAGGGCCAGCTGATCCACCTGCTCGCGGGCGGTGGCGAGCAGGCGCGCGTTCTGCACGCCGAGAGCCAGCTGGTTGGCCACCGTGGTCATAAAGGCCAGTTCGCGCTCGCCGTAGAGGCCAGGCGTGTAGCTCATCACGGCCATCACGCCCACCACACTGTCGTCGCCGACGATCAGCGGCACGCCGAGCCAGGAGGCCGACTCCCGCTCGCTGCCGAACTTGATCGGCTTGAGCCCCTCGGACTGATACTCCTTGCCCAGGTCGACGAAGCACAGATGGCTGCGGGTGCGAATGATCCGCTCCGTCAGGCTGCCCGGAGCCGGTGTACGCACCGACCGGTCGACCTCCACGATCGGTCCGTCCACCTCGAAGGAGAGCCGGATCTCATTCTCGGCCTCGTGGTAGACGAAGATAAAGAACGAGTCGAGGGGCAGGAACGCCTGCAGCTGGCCGTAGGTCTGCCTGAGCATCTGCTCAAGGTCGAGGGTCGAGCTGCTGATCTGGCCGATCCGGTTGATGATGTGCAGCTCGTTGATGCGCCGCTCGCGCTCGCGGAAGAGCGTGGCCCGCTCCATAGCGATGGCCAGCTGGTTGGCGAGGGCGGCGAGGAACTGGCGGTCGCGCTCGCTGAACTTATTGGGCGCGGCGTCCTGTACGCTGAGCACGCCGATCACCCGGCCCTGGCTGACCAGCGGCACGCCGAGCCAGGAGCGCATCTCGGGGCCGTCGTCGCGGTGGCGCACCCCAAGATCGCGGTACTCAGGGCTCGCCGGCAGGTCGCGGATCAGCAGCGACTCGCCGCTGTCGATGATCGCGGCGGTGAGGCCGGCCTTGGGCATCGAGCGCTTGTGCAGCGTTTCGTCCAGCTCGCCCTGGCTCATGAACAGCTCGAAGCGCAGCTGCTCGGTGTCGGGCTGGAAGGTGGCGATATAGAAGGTGCTCGGCTGGCCCAGGTAGGCCACGATCTCCTGGTAGACCCGCTCGAGCAGCGTGTCAAGGTCGGTGGTTGAGGTGAAGGCAGTGCCGACCTTGAAGAGGGCCGTCATCTGCTCGGCGCGGGCGTCGGCATCGCCGAGCAGGCGATGGTTTTCGATCGCGATCGCGGCCTGGTCGGCGAAGATACCGAGGGGCTCGACGGTGCGGGCGCTGGGGCGGCGGCGGTCCTGGGGGTCACCGACGAACATCAGGCCAAGCAGGGCGCCCTCGGTGGCGTAGAGCGGCACGCAGAGCCGATCGCCCGGCTGCCACTCGCCGGGGCCGCGCTCATCGTCGAAGGGGATGTAGCTGAACACCGCCGTATCCACGCCGGCCTCAAGCTGCTCGGCTTCCTCGGCGGGCACGAAGTAGCAGCGCCCGAGGCGGAAGCGCGAGTCGAGGTAGTGGGTGGCGAGGGCGGCGGGCAGCGGGGCGTGGCCCATGCGCTCGAGCTCGATCAGCGGAATGCCGGCGGCTGAGACGGGGCGGAGCACCTCCGGGTCGTCGGGGTCGGTGAGGCAGAAGAGCACCGTGCGGAAGTTGGCGCTCTCCATCGCGCTGTAGCCCACCTGCTCGAGCAGGTTCGGCAGGTGGCGGTCAGCCCGCAGCAGCTGCCCGATCTCGAGCACGTCGCTGAGGATATCGGTGCGGCGCTGGAGCTGTTTGGAGAGATGCTCGAGCTCGCTGTAGCGCTGGGCATTGCCGATGCCGACAGCCGCCTGATGGGTGAGGGCCCGCAGGAATTCCACCGCATCGTAGTCGAAGGCGCGAGGCTCTGGGGCAAGCAGCAGCAGCACACCGTACACGCCAGCCTGGTAGAAGATCGGCGCGGCGAGGGCCGAGCGAGCGTCGGTGGCCCGCAGAGCCTCCCGCTCCTCGGGCGTCAGCTCGTCGTTCAGCTCGGGCTCGCGGCGAGCCAGGGCTTGGAAGGCGGTGACAGCGCCGGGCTGCAGCTGCGAGTGCAGCAGAGCGGTGCGGTCGGCTTCGGCGAAGCCCACCAACTCCACGACCACATAGGCTACATCCTCGGGGCTGACGTCGCCATCGAAGAAGCTGCGGTAGATCTCCAGGGCCTGCTGGCCGCCGAGAGCGCTGAGAGCAACCTGCCCATCGGGACTGGCATTGTCGGAGCGGAGAGCGATCAGACCCTGAGTGGCGCCGGTAGCCCTGAGGGCCTGCTCCAACACATACTCGAGGATCTCCTCCTGGTTGAGGGTGATCGCGAGCTGGCTGGAGATCCGCTGCACGGCTCGCAACTGCTCGATCCGGCTCCGCAGGTTGGCATCGGCCTGCTCATAGCGGGTGGCGTTGGCGATCGCCTGGGCGGCCTGGCCGGCCACAATGCTGAGCAGCCGGGCGTCGTCCTCGCTGAAGGCATTCGGGCGGGCGGCCAGGAGCTCGAGGGTGCCGAGCAGCTCCTCGCCCACCCGCAGCGGCACGCCGAGGTAGGCTCGGGCGGGGCTGCCGTCGTCGAGGAGGAGCCCGCCGCCGGCCCCAAGCTCGCTGAGGGCCGCGGGCGGGGCGAGCAGGTCGGCGATGCGGAGCGGGCGCTGATGGCGCAGCAGCCAGTCGGTGAGGGCGGCGCCCCCGTCGGCGTTGCCGAGGCCCTGCTGGGCGGCCAGATGGGGCGCCTGGTCGCGGGCGCTTACGAGCGCCACGCGAGCGCCGCTGAAGCGCAGGGCCCGCACACCTTCGAGGATGGCCTCGAGAGTCTCGTCGAGGTTGAGCCCGGCGTTGAGGCGCTGGCTGATGCGATGCAACAGCTCGAGCTCGGTGGCCCGCTGCTGCTCGGCGAGGTAGAGCCGCCGGTTGAGGATGGCGGTGGCGACCTGAGCGGCAAGCACCTGGGCCAGGTTCCGCTCGGCGGCGCTTACCGGGCGGCGGGCGCGGGCGAAGCCGATCGCCAGCAGGCCCACCGTCTGATCCTTGCCGCGGAGCGGCAGAGCCAGGGCGCTGCGGCAGCCCGCTGTGGCGAGTGCGTTCGCCAGCGGGTTATGGGCGGCGACAGCTGGCGTATCCTCGAGCAACAGGGAGTCGCCGCGGCCAACCTGGGCGAGGAGCGAACTCGCGCCGCTCACCGCGATCTTCTCGGCGGCCGCCGTGAGGCCGGGCTCGCTATAGGCGGCCACAACCTGCAGCGTATCGCGACTGTGCTCATCGAATAGCAGCACGGCGCAATAGTCGGCGGCGAGAGCCAGGGCGATATTCTCGGTCGCCCGGTTCAGCATGCTCTCGATCTGGGTGGCGGTGTTGATCTCCTGGCTGTTCTCGTAGAGCACGAACAGCTCGCGGGCCCGCTGCTGCTGCTGGCTGAAGAGCTGCGCGTTGCGGGCGAGCAGGGTAGCCTGCTCGGCAAAGATGCTCGCGAGGCGACCAAGCCGGCCGGCGCTCTCCTCGAAGGGGGTGATCAGCACCAACACGCCGATGAGGCGCTCCTGGGAGACCAGCGGCAGGGCGAGGGCCGGGCGCAACCGCTGCCCGTCGGTGCTGCCAGCGGCGAGCTGCCCGCCGCGCCGCCGCGGCGTACCAGGGGCAAGGGAGCCGGTTTGGGTCACTCTGGCGACAGCGACCTGGGCCAGCAGGCCAGGGCCGGCGAGCGGCACCGTCGGCGGGAAGAGAAAATCCCCTTCGCCGGCGACAAGGCTCAGCTGCGCCTCATTCTCATCAGCGGTGTAGATGGCGCCGGCACTCACGCCGACAAGAGGCAGCGCCTTCGTCAGCACAGTCTGGAGCAGCGCTCGCGTCTCGAGCATGCCCACCTGCTCGAGGCTCCCCGCGACCAGCGTCTGGAGCTGCAGGGCCACGGCGGCCTCGTCGGCGCGGCGGCGAGTATGCAGCAGCAGGGTGAGCTGGGCGACGAGAGCGTTGAGGAAGGTCGGGTCGAGGGTGGCGCCGCCGTCGCCGAGATAGAGGCGACCGAGGGCGACCCCATCCGCGCTCAACTCAACCGGGGAAGTGTCATCATCAAGCTCCGGCCCCCACACGCCAGTCGCCACGACACGCCCGTCCTCCAGCAACTCCAGGCGGCCCGCCGGCACCGGCAGATAGCGCCCTAGCAGATCTGCGATGCGGGCGGCATAGCTCGCGCCGTCTATCGGCGCGGCATCATCCTGGGCGCTGGCGGCAAGCTGGGCGAGTAACTCCCAGCCGGAGGTCGAGGTCGGAGCGATCGTGGTGTCCATAGGCCGTGAGCGCTAATCCTGCGCGTGGTGCTGCGTGTTGGGTGGGGGGGCGGCTGGCGCGGGAGTGGCCTGCCACTGCGGCGCATCGTAAAGATAAACGAGAGGAGCGCGTGATTCCGCCGGTCTCACATAGACAGCAAAGGGGAGCGCGGCGCACGCACGGCCCGCGACTCCCCCAGTTGGTCGCGCCTGGAGCGTTATTTCCTGCCGTAGGCCACCGAACTCCGTCGGCCTTGCTCGCGAGCCTGCTGCAACGCCCGTTGCCGGGTCTCCTCAGCTGTCTCGCTGAACTCGCGGATATCGTAAAAGGGGCCATCGTTGCTGGTGAGGACGCCGATCGAGAGCGACATCAGGGGGACCTGGCGCATGCCGCCGTTCTCGTCGGGCACCTCGAGGAAGCCCTGTTTACGATGCTTGAAGTTGTAGTGCAGGCCGATCTCTTCGTCGAAGCGGGTCATCAGCCGCTCTACGATGGAGCGAATATGGTCGGGGGTGGAGGTGATCACAAAGTCGGGGCCGACGACCATCTGGCCCACGAACTCCTCGTTGCTGCCCTGCTCGTTGATCGCCTCGTTCAGCAGCAGAGCCGCGAACTTCAACACATCCTCACCCACCACCGAGCCATAGCTCTGGGTGAAGGTCTCGAAGCCGTTGATATGAATCAGCGCCATCGCCCAGCCCTGGCTGGTGAGCAGCGAGCGCAGCTGGTCGTTGATCAGATCCGCGGTGGGGAGGTTCGTCACCGGGTGGAGTTGGTTCTTGCGCCGCGACTCCTCGAGCTGGTTGCGGACGATCGTGTGGACCTCTTCGATATCGAAGGGCTTGACGATATAGTACTGGGCCTGAACCTCGCCGAGGCCGCGGAGGCGATCGGCGCGCTCACCGCGGGCGGTGAGGAAGATGATCGGGATATGGCGGGTGCGAGGGCTCGCTCGAAGCGACTTGCCGATCTCGTAGCCCTCCATATCGGGAAGGTTCACATCGAGCAGGGCGAGGTTCGGCGGCGTCTTGTTGCAGATCTCCAAGGCAACTGAGCCGCGCATGGCGGTAAAGACCTCATAGCCCTGCGAGGTGAAGTAGATCTTCAGCAGGCTGGAGATATCGGCCTGGTCTTCAACGACCAGAATACGCTCTTTGCTCACCGGTCTGTCCTCCTCGCGCTCGCGGAAGCGCCGATCGACGGGCGGTCGTGGTTGTATGAGACGGCAGGCCCGCCGGCGTCGTCGCCGGCCTCAGGGGCGCGGTTGGCGCCCTGATGCAGCGCGGGCGGGGCGTCGGGGGGCGGCGGTGGAGGAGTGATGCGACGCTCCGCCGGGTCATCGTAGACGATCGGCCAGTGGTAGACGAGCCGCCGCGGCTCTCCGGTGACCTCATCAATATCCTCAAGATCGTGACCTGGCACGGTCTTGCGGATCAGATTCTTGTCATTATCGAAGATTATAACAGCATTTGATTCGATCATGCGACCAGGGTAGACGATGAAGCCGGAGCCGAGCTTCACGTTGTGGCCAACGGCGGAGCCGAGCACCGGCATGTTGACCACCCTGGCCTGGCCGTGGTGCATCACCTTGATCGGCTCGTTCTGCAGGTTGAAGTCGGTGAAGCAGTTGTTGGCCCCGATGAAGGTGTTGCGCCCGATCACGCAGAGCTGCAGGGTGGAGTTCTGGGCCACCATGCTGTTCTCCATGAGCGTCGTCATGAAGAGGCCTGCGTTGAAAGGCAGGAAGCAGCGGTCGCTGACGACGCTGAGCATCACCTGGCAGCCCTGCATGATGTTCACGTTGTTGCCGATGATACTGTTGGCTATCACCACACCGGGGCCGATGTAGACATCATCGCCGATGATGGTGGGGCCGTGGATGATGGCGCTCGGGTCGATCGAGCAGCGCTTGCCGACCTTCACCAGGGCCTTGGAGGCGAGGAAATGGTTGCGCCAGGGCTCCTCGAAGGGGTTGAGGCGCTCCCAGATCGCAGCGGCGGAGAAGGCGAGCTTACCGAAGAAGATACGCCAGTCTTCGGGGCGCCAGCGGAAGAAATCCTTCAGGCGCGCCTGATCCATCTTCGCGTCCTGGGCGGCGGCCATCGAGAAGACGCCCATGATCACGTTCGCCATCAGGACGTGGATCCAGCTCTCGATCGAGAGCAGGGCGCGCTGGGGGATCTGATAGGTGAGATCACCCTGGCTGGCCATGTAGCTGGGGATGTGGTAATACCCCATCTCATGGCTCTGGGTGTCGATCACGAGCGGGGTGGGCTCGCCGCGGCGCCCGGCCGGGAAGTAGTAGATCTCGGCCACGTACACGTCGCCCCGCTGCTCCTCGCCCTCGCGGATGAACGCCACATCCTCGCGGCGGACGATCCCGTCGCTGAGCTGCGTGGCGTGGCGCGCGATGCTCGGGTCGCTAAGGGCGAAGGCAACCTGGCAGGGACGGCCTGATCGACGGGCTTGGGCGATAAACGCATCGATCAGGGCGGCATTAAAGAAGAGATTATCCCGGTAGATCAGCAGTTCGTTATCGCTGACAGGAACTTTCTCGTCGAGTTCAGCGATAGAGTCGATCTCGGTGCTGCCCTTACAGTAGGTCTTGAGCAGGTCGCGTTGGAGGAGCCAGAGAGGCTTGTTCAGGATCCGCAGATCGCGGGCGGGCTCTGAGAAGGGAGCTATTAGGGTGTAGTCTCGGATGATGATCCGCTC
>DAOUGF010000032.1:0-10305 GCA_034429295.1 Chloroflexaceae bacterium | reverse complement strand
GCGCTTCGGCAGCCAGTGTATCGTGCTCTCGGTGGATGCGCGGCGCGTCAGCGGGCCGGGCGAGCCTCCCCGGTGGGCGGTCTTCACCCACACCGGCGCGAATCCGCGCCCCACCGGCCGCGACGCTATCGAGTGGATACGGGAGGGCGTGGAGCGGGGCGCTGGCGAGATCTGTATCAACAGCATGGACGCCGACGGCCAGAAGAGCGGCTACGACATCGAGTTGCTGCGGGCCATCAGCGAGGTCGTCTCGGTGCCTGTGATCGCGTCGGGCGGCGTGGGCAGCCCCGAGCACATGTACCGCGGCGTGGTCGAGGGCAACGCCGACGCGGTGCTCGCCGCCTCGATCTTCCACTTCGGCGAGTACACCATCGCCCAGGTGAAGCAGTATCTCCGCGAGCGCGGCGTGCCCGTCCGTAGCTCGTAGTTGTGCCGCCTACGCCTCCCGCTTGATCACCACCAGCGTCACGTCGTCGAAGGGCGGCTGCCCCTGGCTGTGGCGGCTCACGGCATCGGTGATCGCCCGCACGATCGCAGCAGCCGTCTCGTTGTGGTGGGCCGCGATCAGGCTGCGCAGGCGCTCGACGCCGAACTCCTCCTGGCTCTCGTCGATCGCCTCGGTCACCCCATCGGTGTAGCAGACCAGCACATCGCCCGGCGCTAAGACCCGCTCGGCCTCGCTCAGCTGGATCTCCTCCAGCACGCCGAGGGCGATCCCGGGCGCCCGCAGCTCGGTGAAGCTGCCGTCGGCCGCGCAGTAGTGCAGGGGCGGGTTGTGGCCCGCGGAGGTGTAGCGCAGCCGCCCGCTCTCCGGCTCCAGCAGCCCATAGAAGAGCGTGACGAACATCCCCGACTCGGAGTCGCGGGTGATCCAGCGGTTGGCCCGCTCCATCGCCAGGGCCGGCGGCGAGCCGTCGAGGGCTGCCGCCCGCACCAGCGAGCGGGACATCGCCATGAACATCGCCGCCGGCACGCCCTTGTCGCTCACATCGGCGATCACAAAGCCGAGCGGAGTTTGTGTGCTGGCGACGGCAGGCGGTGGCTCCAGGGCGAGGGTTCCCACGGCGCCCAGCGCCTTCGCGAGCTCACGCCCTTCGTGCTCGCTCGCTTCACCCAGCCCCTCGCCCGCCTCGCGATCCAGACGTTCGCGCACCTCCGTCTTCCTGATCGGCAGCGGCCAGAAGTCGTAGAAGTCGCCGCCCACGAGGCGCGCCGAGCGCCAGGCCGCGTCGATCTGCCAGCCGGCGAGTTGGGGCGGGCGCGCGGGCAGCAGCGCCGTCTGAATGTCGCGGGCCACCCGCAGCTCCTCCTCGAGGCGCGCGGCGGCCTCGGCCTCGCGGGCGAGCAGCAGGCTCTCGAGGGCCGCCGCCACCAGGCGGGCGGTACCGATGCTCAGGTCGATCTGCCGGCTATCGAGGGGCAGCACGCTCTCGTCGTCGTCGAGGATGAGAGCGCCGAGCAGGCCGGCCCGGCCCGTGAGGGGCAGGGCCGCTATGCTCCCGCTGCCCGCAGTGGGGATCAGCTGGGGCCACTCGTCGCCGTGGGCGCGGGCCTCGTTCAGCGTCAGCAGGCGCGACCCGTCCGTTTCGGCAGCCACCTTGATCCGCTCCAGCAGCGGCGCATGATCAGGCCGCATCGGCTGGCCGAGCAGCAGGGCGCGGAGCTCGCGGCGCAGCCCGTAGGCGCCGGCCAGGAGAAAGACCTCCTCCTCGCGGCCCCAGAGCAGCAGGTAGCAGCGCTCGGCGCCGATCAGCAGGGGCGGGAGGCGCACCGCCGTGGCGATCAGGGTGTCCACGCTGGTGGCGCGGCCCAGGTTCTCGGCGACCTGCAGCAGCGCGTTGAGCGTCCAGGCCTCCTCCTGCTGGGCCATGTAGGTGTTAGCGCTGTCGATCGCCACCGCGATCTGGTCGGCCAGGGTGCGCATCACAAACAGGTCGTCGCTGTCGAAGCCGTCCACCTCGTCGCTCTGCACATCCAGCACGCCCACCACCACATCGCCGATCCGCAGCGGCACAGCCAACTCCGAGCGGGTCGTGCTGCTGTCGCGGATGTAGCGCTCGTCCCGCTGCACGTCGCCAACCAGGATCGGCGTGCCCTGGGCGGCGGCGTGGCCGACGATGCCCTGGCCGATCGTGAGCGGATGGGCGAGGACTTGGGCCAGCTGCTCGCCGCTGGCCGTGGAGGCGCGGAATCGGATGTGCGGGTCGCCCTCCTCGAGGGTGAAGATATGCACCGGGTGGTAGCCGAAACGTTCGCGGATCAGCCGCACCACCGAGGGCAGCAGTTCCTCCAGGTCGAGGATGGCGGTGATCCGCTCGCTCACCTGCTGGATGGCCTGTAGCTGGACGGCCCGCACCTTGGCCTCGCGGAAGACCCTGGCCCTGGTGATCGCCACGGCGGCCTGGTCGGCGATCAGCGAGAGCAACCGCAAGTCATTGGCGCCGAAGGCGCCTGGCGTGTAGCTCTGCACCGAGATCGAGCCGATCACGGCGTCGCCTGCGATCAGCGGCACATAGATGCCCGAGCGGGGCGGGCGCTCGCTCTGGTAGCGCGGCCGGGCCGGCAGCTGCTCCATCTCCTCGGCGAAATCCTCCACCAGCAGCGCCTTGCCCGTCTGGCGCATCCAGCCGATCAGCCCATCGCCCTCGCTGAGCTCCACCGTCAGCCGCGGCAAGCGCACCCGGTCCTGCACCCGCACCACCAGGGTGTATTGGTTGCCGTCGAAGAGCCCGAGGTGGAAAGAGGAGGTATCGACGATCTTGCTGGCCTCGCGGTAGATCAGCTCGCAGAGCGTCTCGACATCGAGCTCGCTGCGGATGATCGCCCGGCTCACCTCGTTGAGCAGGGCCAGCTCCCGCACCGAGCGGCGCTGGCTGGCGAGATTGAGGGTGGAGCGGCGCACGGCGGCGGCGGCGGCGATCATGGCGATGCCGGCCAGCAGAAAGTAGGGGCCGCCGAGGATGCGATAGATCGCGGCGCCGAGCAGGGCGAGCGGGAGGGGCGCGAGTTCAGCGCCCAGCGCCAGCCGCCAGGTGCTCCGCCACCAGGTGCTGATGCCGCTGCGCCCGCCCTGGAGCGCCTCGCGGCCCACCCGGGTGAGCAGCAGGATGCCGCTGTAACAGGGGATAGTCCAGGCCAGCAGGGCGACTGGGTTGAGCGTGGCCGGATCGTACTGGGGCCTGCCGGTGATAGCGGAGGCCAGGGCCGCCCCGGCGAGGATACCGGCCGCACGGACGCCGCCTCGTAGCCAGGGGCGGGCGACGAGCAGGTTGAAGCTGCGGGGGCGGTTGTAGATCACCATCAGCAGCGCGCCGGAGAGCACGCCCTCGAGCGCGGCCACCATCGCGGCGGCCGCCGGGCCGATCGCGAGCGCTGCCGTGAGCAGCACGATGCCAACCAGGCTGTAGGCCTCGGCCGGCGGGTTGCGGAAGCTCAGCGTATCGATGGCGAGGGCGAGGGCGCCGAAGAGCAGGAGGGCCGCTAAGGGTGTGGGGAGCTGAGGGGTGACGATCAGCCAGAGCCACCCTACGGCGCCGACCGCCAGCGCGTAGCCGATCAGCAGACGCTCGCGGGTCACTTCCGTCCTTGGCCGAAGGCGGAGCGGGCCTCTTCCGTGGTGCTGTGGATGGCGAACACCTGGGTGAAGCCAGTGAGGGCGAAGACCTCGTGCACCTGGGGCTGCAGCGCGGCCAACCGCAGCTCGCCGCCGAGAGTCATCAGCTCTTTGCGGATGAGCAGCAGGGCCCGCAGGCCGCTGCTCGAGAGGAAGGTCACATCGCTGAGATCGAGCAGCAGGTAGCGGGCGCCGCGGTCGATCTGCTCGTGGACCTCGCGGTTCAGCTGTGGCGCCGTCACGGCGTCCACCCTGCCGTGGATCGGCATGGTCACCACATCATCGCGGGGGCTGGCGCTGATGTATTTGACCATGGTGAGCATGTTGCCGCCCTGTGGATTAAAGTCGAAGCGCACCTCGTCCATCAGCCGGGTGATCAGATAGAGGCCGAGCCCGCCAACCTGCCGCTCCTCGAGGGGCGAAGTGATATCGGGCTCGGGGATGCTCCCGGGGTCGAACTGGCGGCCGTAATCGCGCAGGGTGACGATAAACTTATTGTTTTCACAACGCCAAGTGAGCGTCAGGTCGCCCGGGCTGTCAGGGTCGTAGGCGTGCTGGATGACATTGGTGGCGGCCTCGTCTACGGCGAGCTGCACCTGCCAAGTTGCCCGCTCGTCGAGGCCAGCGAGCTCGGCAGCCTCGGTGATGAAGGCGCTGATCTTCGCCAGGGCGTCGAGGTCAGCGGTGAGGGTGATGCTGTCCATAGATACGTAGCCCGTAGTCCGTAGTCTGTAGTCCGTACCAGACACGAGCTTGGCCGGTGCCGTACAGGCTACAAACTACGGACTACAGTGTACGGGCTAAAACGAGCCCACCGCCTCGACGGTGTCGCTATAGAGCTCGAAAAGGGAGGTAAAGCCGGTAAGGTCGAAGACCTCTTTGATCTTGGGGGGCAGGTTGGCGATACGGATGTCGCCGCCCTCCAGATCGGTGATCTTCCACTCGCGGGCGCGTTTGCGGGCCTCGATCAGCACGCGGAGCCCGGGGCTGCTGATATATTCCAGCCGCGCGAGGTCAAGCACGATCCGATAGCGTCCCTCCTCGAACAGCGCCTCGACCTGCTGCTTGAGCTGCGGCGCTGTGGCAGCATCTACGCGACCAGCGACCTCCACCAGGTCAACCCGATTCATGCGGCGGTGGTTGATCTCCATGCCGGCCCTCCTCAAACGGCGCTGCTCTGCCAGATAGCACGCCATTTATTATACCAGGGAACGGGGAAGAGAGCGCAAGCGGATAAGAGGGGGAGAATGGGACAAGGGGACAGGGGGATAAGGGGACACCTATCGGCACCGTCAGGATGTCACCCTGTCACCCCGTTCCCTTGTCACCCTGTCACACCGTCAGCGGCTCAGAGGGGTGGCGAGCCGGATTGAGGGGGAGTGTGGCACGGATCTTCCGCAGGCGGGTGAGCGAGTCGACGGCGGCCTCGTGGACGTTGGCGTCGGGGTCCTCCATGGCGTGGGTGAGGGCATTGAGCACGCTGGAGGTAGCGGCGGCGGCGCCGATCTGGCCGAGGGCCCGGGCGGCCGCCTCCCGCGTGTAGGGGTCGGGGTCGCTCACCATCGCGGTCAACTTGGCGATCATCGCGGGGGTGCCGGCGAGCTCGCCAAGCTGGCCGAGGGCCAGGGCGGCAGCCGAGCGTACGAAGTTGTCCTCGTCGGCGAGGCACTGGCCGAGATGGTCGATCAGCTGCGGCGACGCGATGCGGTCCCGCAGCGCGCCGAGGGTGCGAGCGGCCGCGTAGCGGGTCTCCAGATCGCAATCGTAGAGCGCCACCCGGGTGAGCGCCTTCACGAGGGGCACGGGGGGCGTGCCGGCGAACTGGCCGAGCTGGCGCGCGGCGGCAGCCCGCACGTGGGAGGCGCTGTCGCTGAGGCCGTCGTGGAGCAGCACCAGATCGGCGGCGCTGTAGTGGCCGTCGCGGGAGCGCAGGCTGCGGATCGTCTCGTAGCGAGACTGCCAGCCCGGGTCGTGGAGCAGGCGCCGTAGCTGGCCGAACTCGCCGGGGCTATAGTTGTCGAGCTCGGCGAGCAGCGTAACCCGCAGCCACTCGTCGCGGGTGCTGTTGAGCCGCTGGCGAGCCATGTGGATCACGCCCAGGTGAACCAGGATCTGCTCGATGGCGCCGCGGAGATCAGCGCGGGTGCGCAGCTCGCGCTCGATCAGGTGCGAGACCTGGTAGCGCATCTGGATGGCCCGGCGGACGATCTGGTCGGCGCCTGGGCCACGGGTGATCTCGGCGAGCACCAGCACGGCCGCTACCGGCTCCCGCTGGAAGGCCTCGAGAAACGGCTCCAAGGCGCGCACAGCCAGATACGCCAACACCGAGTTGGTGCCGGCGATCTGCACATCCTGTCGCGGGTTGCGGGCAAAGCCGCCCAGCCGGTCGGCGATCTGCTGACGCCAGATATCCTGGTTGAACATAGCCTTTTCGCCGAGCGCAATGGCCTTGCGGCTCGATGAATAATCTGTCATTTTTCAGCTACGGGCCATTATAGCATGACGTAATGAAGGCGGCCTGAGCGAAAGCTTGCGTGGAGATTACAATAACGCAGTGACGCGAGGCGTGCCATCCACCTATGGTACCATGTCGTAGGTCGGGGCGACCGACGACCAAAGGCTGAGGGCCACGGCGTCTGAGCGCCTCCAACGCGATAGTAAAGCGAGCTATCATGACCCCTGAGCCGAGGGATGCGGCCGAGAGCGTGCGGCGCGTTCGGCGCGGCTGCATTGGCAGCGCGATCGTTGTTGTGGCCATGGCGCTGTTCCTGACCAGCGCCACAGGTAACCTTTTCTTCCTCACCCTGATCCTTGTCGCCCTGCTGCTGATCGCGCTCTCACGAGCCGTGCGCTAGGGGTCGGCCATGCCTCCCTCTTCCCCCACGCCCTTTCAGGTGATCCTCTCCCTGATCGGCCTGGCCGCCGTGGGCGCTTCGATCTGGGTCGCTTTTCTGAACCCTTACAGCCTCTGGCCCTGGCTACTGCTTGCGGTTGGCCTCGGCTGCGCGATGGCGTCACGGCGCAGAAAATGATACTATAGGCGGCACGGAGCATCGTGGCCCGTCGAAGGAGCAGCCCATGCGAGTTCGCTTCAGTGCGCGCACGCACGTCGGGATGCGACGCGAGGTCAACCAGGACGCCTACGGTAGCGGGCAGCCGGGCTCAGCGACGCTGCTTGTGGTCTGCGACGGGATGGGCGGGCACGCCGCGGGTGAGGTGGCCAGCAAACTCGGCGTCGAGACGATCCTTGCCGCCTTCAGCCCCGAGATGCCGCCCGACGAGGCGCTGCGGGCTGCCTTCGCCGCCGCCAATGAGCGCATCTACGATGAGGGCCGGGGCAGCATGGGCACCACAGGTGTTGCGGCCCTCTTTCTCCAGAACAGCCTCTATGTGGCGAACGTCGGCGACAGCCGCGCCTATCTGGTGCGGGAGGGGCAGATCACCCAGATCACCCACGATCACTCCTTTGTTTCCGATCAGGTGGCCGCCGGCCTGATGACCGCGGAGCAGGCCCGGGCCTCCAACATTCGCAACATTATCACGCGCGCCCTCGGCCACACCGAGGATGTGGACGTGGATCTCTTCACCGTGAGCCTGTTGCCCGGCGACACCGTGCTGCTCTCCTCCGACGGCCTGCACGGCCTGATCACCGACGAGGAGATCGCCGAGCTGGCGAGCATGCTCACCCTTGAGGAGGCAGCCCAGCGTTTGGTGGATATCGCCAACGAGCGCGGCGGCCACGACAATATCACGGTGGTGATCGCCCAGGTGGACGAGCTCGACCAGGAGGCCGCGGTCACGCCGCCGATGGGCTCGCCAACCGTCCCGATCGCGGCCACCACCGATGAGGCCATAGCCATCGACGAGGAGCCCGTCGAGGATGAGGGGACAGAGCCCATCGGTGAGGACACTGCCAGCGAGCAGCCGGCCGCCGCGCCTGTAGAGGAAGTTCCTGCCGCTGAGGAGCCGGTTCCGCCGCCGGCGGCGCCCGCAGCTCCGGTTGAGCGGCCGCTCTCGCGCCTCGGGGCGGCGCTGGCCGCCCTGACTCTCGTGGCCCTGCTGAGCTTGGGGGGCTTCCTCTGGGTGAGCCGCGCGCCGGAGGCTCCCGCCCCTACTGCGGCGCCCACGGTTTCGAGCGCCCCCAGCCCGGCGCCGAGCCGCCCCCCGGCGACGGCCAGCCCGGCTCGCTCGCCGAGCCCCACGCCGTAGCGCTCATCGGCCTCCCCGCCGTGGTATACTGAGCTGACGAGAACGTACGTGCGAGGGGGTGAGCCCATGCCGATCCGCCTGCTTGATGCGACGGTGGCCGCGCAGATCGCTGCCGGCGAGGTGGTTGAGCGCCCGGCCTCAGTGGTGAAAGAGCTGGTCGAGAACGCCCTGGACGCCGGGGCGCGCCGGATCAGCGTGGAGGCGCGGGGCGGCGGCCTGCGGGAGCTGAAGGTGCAGGACGATGGCTGCGGCATCGCCAGCCACGAGGTGGAGCTGGCCTTCGAGCGCCACGCCACCAGTAAGCTCGTCAGCGCCGAGGATCTCTGGAATATTGGCACGCTCGGCTTCCGCGGCGAGGCCCTGCCCTCGATCGCCAGCGTCTCTCAGCTGATCTGCATCACCCGCAGCGCCGATGAGGAGGTGGGCACCGAGCTGCGGATCGCCGGCGGCGAGGTGCAGGCGCGCACGCCTCGCGGCTGCTCGCCCGGCACGAGCATCAGCGTGCGCAATCTCTTCTACAACACCCCCGTGCGTCGCGAGTATCTGCGCTCCGAGGCCACCGAGCTCAGCGCCATCAGCGCCGTGGTGCAGCAGTACGCCCTGGCCTACCCCGAGGTGCGCTTCACGCTGCTGCTGGAGGGTCGTCTCGCCCTGCAAACCAGCGGCGACGGCGACCGCCGCGCGGTGGTGATCGAGCTCTACGGCCTCGATGTGGCCCGGCAGCTGCTGGAGGTGAGCGCGGCTCACGGCGAGGGCGAGCAGGCGGTCACGGTCTCCGGCCTGATCTCGCCGCCCGGCCTCACCCGCGGCTCCCGCGGCTATCTGCACCTGTTCGTAAACCGGCGGGCGCTGCAGCCGCGGGGCGCCCTCGTCCACGTGGTGGAAGAGGCTTACCACACCATGCTGATGAAGGGCCGCCACCCGTTGGCCGTGCTCGACATCCGCGTCCACCCCCTCGCCGTCGATGTGAATGTTCACCCCACGAAGAGCGAGGTGAAGTTCCGCTACGCCCATCGCGTCTACGGCGCCGTGGGGCGCGCAGTGCGGGAGGCGCTGGTGGAGGGGGCGGGGGTGCCCACCTGGGGCGACGAGGACGGCGGTATGCAGCGCCGCTTCGAGCTGCGGCAGATCGGCGCGCCCAGCGCCCGCGCCCCCGAGGCCTCAGCTTGGGGTGTTGGCGCCTCGGCGTGGGACACCGGGCGGAGCAGGTGGGATACGGGGGGCGGGGTTCTGGATCGCGAAACTCGCGATGGCTTCGCCCGTGAAAACCACGAAGGCGAAGGGCGCGAATGGCGCGAGGGAGAGGGACGCGAAAGGGAGGAGCGCGAGGCGGCGCAAGGGCCGGAGCGCTGGGATGATATTCCCTGGGGCGTGCCCGAGCCAGGAACGCCGCCCGCGGAGGCCTCCGCAGGCGGTACGTCTCCGCTCCCGGTTGCTGCGCCTCCTGATCTTCCCGCGACCTCATCGCTGCCGCCGCTGCGAGTGGTGGGCCAAGTTGGGCTCACCTACATCGTGGCCGAGGCGCCGGAGGGCATGTACCTGATCGACCAACACGCAGCCCACGAGCGCATCACCTATGAGCGGCTGATGGCACAGCACGCCGGCGGCGCCGTGGAGTCACAGGGCCTGCTGCTGCCGCAGCCCGTGCCCCTCGCTCCTGCGGCCTCGGCGCTGCTCCTCGGCAACCAGGAGCGCCTCGCCGAGTGGGGCTTCAGCGTGGAGGAGTGGGGCGAAGGGGTGCGGGTGCGGGCCGTACCGACGACGCTCCCCCCCGAGGAGCTGAGCAAGGCGCTCCACGAGTTGGCCGACCACCTCGCCGGCCGGGGCGGCTCCACCCCCCTCGACTGGCGCGAGGCGATGCTCACCACGCTCTCCTGTCACACCTCGGTGCGGGCCGGGCAGGCGCTCTCGCTCGAGGAGATGCGACAGCTCCTGCGGCAGCTCGAGCAGTGCGTCAGCCCTCGCACCTGCCCCCACGGCCGCCCCACTATGATCCTGATGACGCCGGCCCAGCTGGAGCGACAGTTCGGGCGGCGCGTGTAGGGACGAAGTATTCGTTACGCGAATCTCGGCCCTACAGCGCGATGGGCGTGAACGGCACCGTGCATGGCACATCCGGCGCCACGTGCATCACCCGCTCGCCTAAGTCCATCACGATGCCGCAGACGCTCTCGCCGCGGTCGAGGCGGGGCAGGGCCATGTTGGGATGGCGGCAGATGCAGCGCGGATCGCCCTCGTGGTCCCGCAGGATCGCCTGGAGCGCCGCCGCGTCCAAGGCGCCGCGGCCGGCCCGCAGCAGCTCCCAAGCTCGCCCGGCCCGTTCCCGCGAGGTGGAGATCGGATCCAGCGGGCACTCGCCGGCGGCCGCGCCCGCGTCCACGCAGTGGTTCGCGTGGGCCAGCAGCCCATCCTCCGCCCAGACCTCCGCGACGCCCGAGGGCGTCAGTTCCAGGCTCACCAGCTCGCCGCCCGCGCCCGCCAGC
>DAOUGF010000031.1:0-9499 GCA_034429295.1 Chloroflexaceae bacterium | reverse complement strand
CCCGCTCGGCGAGCCGGTCGCGCTCGATCAGCTTGAGCACCTCGATGGCGGCGACGCAGGCGAGGGGGTTGCCGCCGTAGGTGCCGCCGACCCCACCGTAGTGGGCGGCGTCCATCACCGCGGCGCGGCCGGTAGTGGCGGCCAAAGGCATACCCGCGGCCAGGCTCTTGGCGCTCACGATGATGTCGGGCTCAACGCCCATCTGCTCCATAGCGAAGAGCGTGCCGGTGCGCCCGAAGCCGCTCTGCACCTCGTCGGCGATCAGCAGCGAGCCGTTGGTGTCGCAGAAGGCCCGCAGGCGCCGCATGAACTCCGGAGGCACGGGGATGAAGCCGCCCTCGCCCTGCACCGGCTCGATCAGCACTGCGGCGATGTTTTCGGCGTCCACCCCGGCCACGAGCAGGCGCTCGAAGGCAGCCCAGCAGGCCTCAACTGCAGCCTCCTCGCTCAGCCCCATGCGGTAGGCGTACGGGAACGGCGCCCGGTAGATCTCGGGGGCGAAGGGGCCGAACTTCTTCTTGAAGTAGGTGCGGCTCGTCAGTGAGAGGGTGAGCAGGGTGCGGCCGTGGTAGGCGCCCTCAAAAACGACGATCGCCTGGCGGCCGGTGGCCGCGCGGGCGATCTTGATCGCGTTCTCCACACCCTCGGCGCCCGAGTTGGCCAGCAGCGTCTTGCAGGGCCCGCTGATCGGCACGGCAGCGTTCAGGCGCTCGCACAGCTCGATGTAGGGCTCGTAGCTGCCCACCAAGGCGGAGAAGTGGATGAGGCGGGCCGCTTGGGCCTGGATCGCGGCCGTCACCTCGGGCGGGCAGTGGCCCACCGCCAGCGTGCCGATGCCACTGACGAAGTCGAGCAGCGTGTTGCCGTCCACATCGGTGACGAGCGCCCCGCTGGCCTCGGCCACGGCGATCGGGGTGGCCCGGCCGAGCCCGGCAACAACCGAGGCGTCGCGGCGGGCGAGCAACTCGCGGGAGCGGGGGCCGGGGATCTCCGTGCGCAGGCGGACGCTGCGCGTTACGCTGGCAGTCATGGGTGCTCTCTCCCTTCGACAGGCGGCGGATGGGCCGATCATACGCCCAACCCGGCCGGTCGTCAATCAGGGGCGAGGAGCAGAGCACACCCGGAAGCGAGCACAACACGCGCGGCGCCGAGCCAGGATACGCCAGGGCAAACAGCACGCCCGAGTTGCCCACCTACCCGAAGCGGCCGGAGATGTACTGCTCGGTGCGCTGGTCCTTGGGGCTCTGGAAGAGCTCCTTGGTCGGCGCGTACTCGATGAGCTCGCCGGCCCGCTGCTCGTTCATCAGGAAAAACGCGGTGTAGTCCGAGGCCCGCGAGGCCTGCTGCATGTTGTGAGTCACGATGATGATCGTGTAGCGCTGCCGCAGCTCGAACATCAACTCCTCGATCTTCAATGTCGAGATCGGGTCGAGCGCCGAGCAGGGCTCGTCCATCAGGATCACCTCCGGCTGGGTCGCCAGCGCCCGCGCGATGCAGAGCCGCTGCTGCTGCCCGCCTGAGAGCGAGAGCCCGCTCTGGTGCAGCTTGTCCTTCACATCGTCCCAGAGCGCCGCGCCCCGCAGCGCCCGCTCCACTAGCTCGTCCATCTCGGCCTTCGTGCCCTTCCAGCCGTTGATGCGCGGGCCGTAGGCGATGTTCTCGTAGATGCTCTTGGGGAAGGGATTGGCCTTCTGGAAGACCATGCCGATGCGGCGGCGCACCTCAACCGGGTCGACGTCGGGGGCGTAGAGGTTCTTGCCGCGAAAGACGATCTCGCCCTCGGTGCGAGCGCCGGGGATGAGGTCATTCATGCGGTTGAAGGAGCGGAGCACGGTGCTCTTGCCGCAGCCGGAAGGGCCGATGAAAGCGGTGATGCGGTACTTCTCGATGCTGAGGCTCACATTGTTCACCGCCTTGAACGAGCCGTAGTAGATGCTCATATTGCGAGCATCGATCGCGTTGGCGCTGGTAGTGGTGGAGGAAGTCATATGGTTACTCGTTTGCTTCGGAAATAGTTGCGTAGCAGCACGGCGGTGGCGTTCAAGACCAGCATCAGCACGAGCAAGACGATGATCGCCGCGGCGGCCACGTCTTTGAATTCCTGCTCGGGCCGTGAACTCCAGGTGTAGATCTGAATAGGCAGCACGGTGAACTTGGAGAACGGCCCGGTCGGATCGGAGAGGATGAAGGTCGAGGCGCCGACCAGGATGAGCGGGGCGGTCTCGCCAACGGCGCGCGAGATGGCGAGGATGATGCCGGTGAGGATGCTCGGGAAGGCCTGGGGCAGCACGATGTGCCAAACCGTTTGCCATCTGGTGGCACCCAGCCCATAGCTGCCCTGGCGCAGCGACGACGGCACAGCCCGCAGCGCCTCCTGGCTGGCGATAATGATCACCGGCAGGATCAAGAGCGCCATCGTCAGGGCCGCGGCGAGCACAGTGCGGCCGTTGAGGGTGGCGGCGGAGCCCGCCCCGAAGAGCGCGCCCGATGTGAAGGGCTCGAAGAGGCGCACAAAGAGCGCCAAGCCGAGCATGCCGTAGATGATCGAGGGCACGCCGGCCAGGTTGTTGATGTTGGTCTGGATGAGCTTGTTGTACCAGCGGTTGCCGTCGGCGTACTCTTCGAGATAGATCGCCGCGCAGACCCCGACCGGGATGGCGAAGAGCGCGGTCAGCGCCGTCACCCAGAGCGAGCCGAGCAGGGCGGTGCGCACGCCGGCGTTGAGCGCCACGCTCGACATCGGGCGAGTGAGGAACTCCAGGCTGACCCAGGAACGCCACTCGATCTCGGCGCCGGGGAAGCGCTCAGCCACATCGGCCTCGATGGCGTCGCGCCGGGTGAGCGCGTCGAAGAGCGGATAGACCGCCAGCAACTCGGTCTTGAGCACCTCGGTCTCCACCGCCTCCACCAGGCTCTCGCGGCTGCGCTCGGCCAGCGGCTGCTCGCGGTTGAGCCGGTCGCGGATGCGCCGCGAGGCGTGCTCCTCGATGATCGTGATCAGCTCGGGCTCGCTCAGCTCGCTGAGCGCGCGGCCGCCCGTCAGCTCATCCACATCGTGCTCCGCACGAGTGACGATCAGGCCGAAGCTGTCGTTGGCCACGTCGAGCACGAGGGTGGACAGGGCGGTGAGCCCGAAGATGATACTAAAGAGGAAGAGGCCGTGCCAGATGCGCCCGATCAGCGTGCGCTGGCGCAGATTCTGCTTGACCTCATCGCCCTCCGGCAGATGGCCGATAGAGGCGCGGCCCCCAATCGTCTCGACGCTCATTCGTACACCTCCCGGAAGCGGGCCACGATCCGCCGGCTGATGATGTTCAGCGTCAGGGTGATCGCGAACAGCAGCAGCCCCAAGGCGAAGATGCTGTTGTACTGGATGGAGTTGTAGCTCAGGTCGCCGCCGGAGATGCGGGCGATGTGGCCGGTGATCGTCTCAGCCGACTCGAAGGGATTCAGCGTCAGGTTCGGCCCCGCGCCGGCAGCCAGAGCAACGATCATCGTCTCGCCGACCGCCCGCGAGATGCCGATGATGAAAGCCGCCACCAGCCCCGATGCCGCCGCCGGCAACACCACCCGCACCGCCGTCTCGAAGCGGGTAGCGCCCAGGCCATAAGAGGCGGCGCGGAGCGATTGGGGCACCGAGCTGAGCGCGTCCTCGCTGAGCGAGGCGATCAGGGGCAGGATGAGGATGCCCATCGCCAGCCCGGCGGCGGCCATGTTGTAGACGTTGACGGTATCACTGCCGAAGAGGCCGCGCAGCAGCGGGGTGATGAAGCCGAGCGCAAAGTAGCCGTAGACAACGGTGGGCACGCCTGCGAGAACCTCCAGCAGCGGCTTGATCCAGGCCCGCACCCGCGGGCCGGCGTACTCGCTGAGGTAGATCGCCGCGGCCAAGCCGAGGGGAATGGCGACCAGCATCCCGATCAGGCTGGTCATCAGTGTGGCGGTCACGAGGGGCCAGACGCCGAAACGGCCGATCTCGGGCGCCCAGGAGCCGCCGGTGAGGAACTCGAAGAGCGAAACCGCCGGGTCGGCGAAGAAGAGCCAGGCCTGCGAGAGCAGCACGTAGATGATGCCGACGGTGGTGAAGATCGAGAGCATGCCGCAGAGGAACAGAACGGCCTGGATCAGGATCTCCAGCGGTCTTATACGTGGTCGAAGGTCCAGTTCCGCCTCGGCCGGGCGGTTGATGCCGCTCGCCTCAGCCCGAACCTGTGCCTGGTCTATCATAGGGTACAATGCTCCTGCTGGCCGTTGCTGCCGCGGGCAAGAGCCTCGCCCGGCGGCTCAGCCCGATTGTACGGCTCCTGTTTTAAGCTCACAGCGCAAAACGATTAAGCGGATGTTAAGCGCCCGTTCCAGCGTGGTACACTGGGCGCAGCACGAGCCCGGAGCGCAGCCATGAGCCACTCGCCGCACGCACCCCTGCGAGTGATCTGCAGCTCGGCACCTATCCGCATCTGCGACTGCGGCGGGTGGACCGACACCTGGTTCGCCGGCCACGGGGCGGTCTGCACGCTCGCCGTGACCCCCCGGGTCGAGGTCGAGATCGCTGTCTACCCGCGGGCGGCCCACCACCACCAGGTGACGATCAGCGCGGAGAACTATGGCGAGCGCTTCGCCCTGGCCCCCGGCGAGCCCGGCCCGCCGGCCCACCGGCTGCTCGCAGGCGCCATAGCCGAGCTACCGCCGCCCGCGGAGGTCGCGATCGAGGTGGTGATCCGCTCGGCGGCGCCCGCCGGCTGTTCCACCGGCACCTCGGCCGCCGTCTGCGTGGCCCTGCTCGGCGCCCTCGACCGGCTCACGCCGGGCCGGCTGAGCGCCCACGAGGTGGCCTACGCCGCCCACCGGGTGGAGACGAAGCGCCTCGGCCTGCAGAGCGGCATTCAGGACCAGCTCAGCGCGGCCTACGGTGGCATCAGCCTGATCGAGATGCACGCCTACCCACACGCCTCGGTCTCGCCACTGCCCCTGCCCGACGCCACGCTCTGGGAGCTGGAGCGGCGGCTGCTGCTGGTCTTCCTCGGGCGCTCCCACAGCTCCTCGGCGGTCCACGAGCAGGTGATCGCCGAGCTCGAGGCGGAGGGGAGCGCCGCGCCGCGCCTCGAGCGGCTGCGCCGGACGGCCTTCGCCGCCCGGGATGCCCTCTTTGCCGGCGACCTTGCCGCCTTCGGCGCGACGATGGCCGAGTGTACCGCGGCCCAGGCGGCCCTGCATCCCGGCCTGGTGAGCCGCCAAGCCTGGCGGGCGATCGAGACGGCGCGGGCTCACGGCGCCCTCGGCTGGAAGGTGAACGGCGCCGGCGGCGAGGGCGGCTCGCTCTCCATCCTCTGCGACGCTACACCCGGCGCAAGCAGGGCGGTCGCAGCGGCTCTCCAGGCCGCCGATCCGCAGCTGCGGCTCATCCCGATCGCGCTCAGCCGCGACGGGCTGCGGGTCTGGGAGGCGCCGGATGGCACGGTTCCTGCAGAATAGGTCGAAGAAGCTTAAGAAGGAGAACAGGACGGCATGTACGCGCGTCGCGCCACGCTCTCTGCGTTAGGCGAGGGAGTCTACCGCTGGTTCACCGACCTCACCTACAAGATGCGGCCGGAACACCCGCTGGCCGATGTGACCTACATCCCGATCGCCCTCGAGGCCGAACGCCACTTCCTCAGGCGCGGCGAGCCGATGGGCATCGTCGTCTGGAATACCTTCAAGGGCAAGCGCGAGCGCTACTACCACGTGCTGGCCGAGCAGACGACCGGCGCCGAGCTGATCCTGCTCCAAGAGTTTCGCCACGACCCATTGCTGGAGACATTGCACCGCGAGCTGTTCGTCGGGCGCGATGCCGGCATGGCCGTGAGCTTCTATACCAAGCCGAACCGCAGCTCGCCCACGGGCGTCTGCACGGTCTCCTCGGTGCGGGCGAGCAAGACGCTCTTCCTGCTCTCGCGCTACTTCGAGCCGGTCACAAAGACGCCGAAGATCGCGATCTGCAGCTACTACCCGATCGGCAGCCCCGACTGCCCACTCGACCAGTCGCTGCTGGTGCTGAACAGTCACGGGATCAACTTCCGGTTGCGCCGCCCCTTCCTCGACCAGATGCTGCAGTTCGAGGAGCTGCTCCGCCATCACCTGGGGCCGATCGTGCTCGTGGGCGATTTCAACACTTGGGAGCAGGGGCGGGTGCGCATCCTCGAGATGGTGGCGCAGAACCTGGCCCTCACCCGCGTGAAGTTTCCCCCCGGCGTGAAGTCGGTGCGCGGCTATGAGCTGGACCGCGTCTATGTGCGCGGCGGCGAGGTGACGGACCAGCGGGTGCTGATCGACCCGGCGGCCTCCGACCATAACATGCTCGCCTTCACTTTCGCCCTGAGCTGAGGGCGCTGCTCGCCAGCATCTCCTCCGGCGTGAGCGGCGACTCGTCGGCGGCGGCGCGGGCCGCGGCGAAGCCGGCTCGCTCCGAGAGGCCGATCGGCGGGAAGCCCACCGAGCGAGCCGCCTCGTCACCGAAGAAGGCTGCGAAGCGCGCGGCCATGCCCTCCTGGGCGAGCATCTCGCCGAGGGTCCGGGCGTCGCCGTGGGCCAGCGCCCAGGCGGCGCGGTAGATCGTGCGGAGCGTCTCGACCCGCAGCCGTTCCGACGTCCAACTCTCGCTCGTCCAGATCGGGACGAGGGCCCAGCCGCGGCGCCGGCTCAACCGCGCCGCTCGTGTATAGAGGATCAAATAGGGAAACTGGCCAATCACCAGCCTGATTCGCTGCCCCGCTGGCACTCATCTTGCAACACGAGATCTAATCCGCCGTCCGATGGAGGCGCGTAGGGCAACTACTGCGAGCTCGCCGGCGTCATCTCTATGATACCGACGATGCGGCGCAGGAGGAGGGAGCCGTGCTCAATTACACACCGCGCCGCGCCAGGACAGAGCGGCCAATGACGAACTATATAATTATCTGCGCCTGGTGCAGGGAGCGGCAGTGTAACGGCGGCACGTGGGGCCCGCGCACTGCATCGGACGACGAGCGCAACCTCAGCCACGGCATCTGCCCCGAGTGCTTCAGCCGCGAGCGGGCGAAGCTCGACGAGGCGATCGCCGCGGCTCAGCCGTCGCGCGCCTAAACGACGAGGATGCCCGCATCGGCGGTGACGGAGCCGATGCGCCAGCACCCCAACCCGGCAGCGGCGAAGGCGGCCTCAAGGGCTGTGGCATCTTCATCGGGCAGCACCAGCAGCAGCCCGCCGGAAGTCTGCGGGTCGAAGAGCAGCGCTCGGCGCCCGGCGTCGATGGCGCCCCCGTAGCGCGTGTAGCCGCCCTCCTCCATGAAGGCCCGGTTGCGATGGAGCCCGCCCGGCGCAATGCCGGCCGCGGCGTATTCGAGTGCGCCCGGGAGCGCAGGCAGCGCCTGGCTGTCGATCTGCAGCCCCACCTCGCTGTTGCGTGCGATCTCCGCGGCGTGGCCGAGCAGGCCGAAGCCGGTGATGTCGGTGGCGCTGTGGATGGGGAAGCCCTGGGCGAGCTCGGCGGCGCGCCGGTTGAGCGTCAGCATCGAGGCGATCGCCGTGTCGAGGTGGGCCGCCTCGGCCTTGCCCTGCTTGGCCGCGGTGGTGATCAGGCCGGTGCCGAGGGGCTTGGTGAGCAGCAGCACATCGCCGGGGCGCGCCCCGGCCTTCGCCGTGATGCGGGCAGGGTCGGCCAGGCCAGTGACGCAGAGGCCGTATTTCGGCTCTTTGTCCACCACCGTGTGGCCGCCGGCCACCACCGCGCCCGCCTCGGTCACTTTGTCGGCGCCGCCCTGGAGGATGGCGCGGATCAGCTCCTGGGGCAGATCCTCGGGGAAGCCGGCGATGGCGAGGGCCAGGATCGGGCGGGCGCCCATGGCGTAGATGTCGCTCAGAGCGTTGGCCGCCGCGATGGCACCGAAGGTGTAGGCGTCGTCCACGATCGGCGGGAAGAAGTCCACCGTCTGAACCAATGCGGAGCCGTCCGGCAGCCGGTAGACTGCGGCATCGTCGCTGAGCTCCAACCCAACCAGCAGGTCGGGGTGGGTCGGCAGGCGCAGATTGCTGAGCACAGCGGAGAGGGCGCCCGGCCCCAGCTTCGCCGCTCAGCCGGCGCAGCTCGCCAGATCCGTGAGCCGGATCTGGTCGCGCTTGTTGACAGGCTCCATAGGTTTGACCTTCGCTCCCTGTCCATCATCGCGCCGGGCCGCTCGCTATCCGCGGAAGATCGTGCGGATTGTCGCTTGCGCCCGGGGCGGCGGTGGGGTGATTATAGCGTATCGGGCGCGGCAGGGCGCGCCGCTACTGAGGAGACGACCCATGGCACAGTATCGCTGGACGGTTGAGGACGCGGCGGCCATGCTGCCGGCACAGGCTCCAGGACGACTGCGGGCCGCGACGATCTTCGAGCGAGGCACGCTTTCGCTGGAGCTGTATGCGCCGCAGGGCCGTGACGAGCAGACGCCGCACACGCAGGACGAGCTGTACGTAGTGGTGTCCGGCCACGGCGAGTTTGTGAACGGCGCGGAGCGACACCCCTTCCAAGCCGGCGATGTGCTCTTCGTGCCGGCCGGGGTGGAGCATCGCTTCGAGAACTTCAGCGCCGACTTCCAGACCTGGGTGATTTTCTACGGCCCGCAGGGCGGCGAGCAGGCAGACGGCGAGGGCGAGCTCACTGGAAGAGACTGAGGTACTCGCCGTAGCCCTCCTTCTCCAGATCCTCGACCGGGATGAAGCGCAGGGCCGCGGAGTTCATGCAGTAGCGCTGGCCGGTGGGCGCCGGGCCGTCGTCGAAGAGGTGGCCGAGGTGGGAGTCGCCGTGCTTCGAGCGCACCTCGGTGCGCTCCATCCAGAGCCTGTGGTCGCTCCGGGTGACGACGTTCGCCGGCTCGAGGGGCTTGGTGAAGCTGGGCCAGCCGGTGCCGGAGTCGTACTTGTCCCGCGAGTTGAAGAGGGGCTCGCCGGAGACCACATCGACGTAGATCCCCTCGCGCTTGTTATCCCAGTACTCGTTCTGGAAGGCCGGCTCGGTGCCCTCGTGCTGGGTCACCTCGTACTGGAGCGGCGTGAGCCTGCGGCGCAGCTCCTCATCGCTGGGCTTTGTAAAGCTCGTCATAGCTCCTCCTGTCCGGGTGGGGGGCGGAGCGCCTCCTATCGATCGTAACTACTGTCCAGATCAGTATAGCGCGTCGGCGCGCCTCGTGCCCTCGGCCTGCAACATGACTACTTGCAGGCGCTGCGCCTCGCTCCCCGCTTGATTTGTCAGGGGGCGTACGCACGCCCCCCGACACCCCCCGCGCCAGGGACCTCGCCCCTGGACCCCAAGTAGGAAGCCAGTGCCGTGCCGCCGCTGATCTGCTACCTCGTCTCATCGTCGGGCTTGTGCCTTGGCCAAGGGTAGTGGTTCTCGCCCGCTGATTGCGCCCTGCACGATCCGGCGTGCCGACGCCACACTTTCCGGAACCCGGCGTGCGGAGGCGGGTGGCACAACCGATGCTTGCACACCACCCCGACCGCAGAT
>DAOUGF010000030.1:0-9401 GCA_034429295.1 Chloroflexaceae bacterium | reverse complement strand
CTGTGCGGATCGCCTGGATCAAGGCGTCGGCCGCGGTGTGCTTGAGGATGTAGCCCGAGGCGCCGACGGTGAGCATCTGCCGCAGGTAGCTCGTATCGTCGTGAACGCTCAGCACCAGTACCTTGACCTCCGGGTAGGCCAACTTGAGCTGCTCCGTCGCCTGGATGCCGTTCATTCCTGGCATCGAGATGTCCATAATCACGACATCAGGGCGCGACGCCTCAAGCTGCTGCAGGGCGGCCTCGCCACCGCCCGCCTCGCCGACCACCGTCATATCCGGCTGGGCGGTGATCAGCGTCTTCAGCCCTTCGCGCAGGACCATGTGGTCATCGACCAGGACTACCTTGATAGTCGCCATCGCCGCCCTCCTTCCCTGTGCTGGGCAGCGGGATGTGGGCGAAAATGCTGGTGCCGCTGCCCGGCGCCGTCTCGATGGTCAACGTGCCGTTGAGCAGCACGACCCGCTCCTGCATCCCGAGCAGCCCCAGCTGCGGCGTCGTGGCCAGGTCGCTCCGCACCGCCGGCGCGCTGAAGCCCACCCCGTCATCTTCGACGATCAGACGCACCTCGTCGCTGTACCGCTCGATGATCACGCTCACCTCGGACGCCTGTGCGTGCTTGAGCACATTGGTGAGCGCTTCCTGGACCAGTCGGTAGATCGTCGTCTCGACTGCCAGCGGCAGGCGCTCCCCGTCGAGATGGCTGGTGTGGAGGTCCACCGCGACGTTCGCCCGCGCCGACCACTGCTCAATGTAGTTGCTGAGCGCCAGGCTCAGGCCCAGATCATCCAGCACCGAAGGGCGCAGCTGCACCGCCAGGCTCCGCACTTCCTGCCCGATGCGCACCGCCATCGCCTGCAGCTGTGCGACGCGCTCGGCGAGGCCGTCACTCGTTCCGAGATTGACCTCAAGCGCCTTGAGGCCCAGGATCAGAGCGGTGAGCTCCTGGCCCAGCTGGTCATGAAGCTCGCGGGCGAGGTGACGGCGCTCCTCCTCCTGCGCCGTCACCAGCTGCCGGAGTAGCTGCCGGCGAGTCTCCTCGCTTTGTACCCGTTCGGCGATCTGTGCCTGAAGCGCAGCGTTGGCGAGCGCCAAGTCCTGCGTGCGCGCCGCCACCCGGCGCTCAAGCACATCGTGGGCCTCCTGGAGCACGGCCTCCGCACGCTTGTGCGCGGTGATGTCGGCGAAGATCAACACGACCCCCTCGACCGCCTCAGCGAGGGTGCGATATGGCCTGAGCTGCACGTTCCACCAGCGATCCTGGGCAGGCCGATGGAGCACGAGATTCGCAGGGGAGAGCGTCCGGAGCACCTGGGCGATCAGCGGCGGCAGGTCGTCGTCGCCGAAGCGTGCATTCAGGTCGCTGATCGGTCGGCCGATGTCGGAGTCGGCCAGTGCGAAGATCTCGGTGGCCTGAGGAGTGAAGTGTGCGATCCGACCGTCGGCGTAAAGGAAGACGGCCGGGATCTGGATGCTGGCGAAAAGGTTGGCGAGGTCGGTATTGGCCCGGTCGAGTGCCTCGATCTTGCGGCTGAGCTCGACATTGACGGTCTGGAGCTCCTCGTCAGGCTCCGGTCGCGGCGGGGACGGTCGGTCGGATGGGGGTTTGGCTGCAGTATCGTCGCTCATCGCGGCTCTCCAGGGCGTGTCCAGACGCTCCTGGGCGCGCGCCCCTCATTGTAGCACGCCGCGATCCACTGCCCCTTCAGGAGCGTGCCAGATACGGCAGACCGATTCCTGGCAGCGTCAGGGGTTCCCCCGCACCTGCCTCCCGTTCGGCCCGCCAGGAGCACCCTGGTCGCCACTGCTACCCTGAGAGCCAGGCTTGTCTGCGATGGAGCAGCAACGTTACATTGCGCCGCGCCTCAGTCGGTGGCGGCCGCGGGGCGTCGTCTGGCCGCCAGCTGGCGGAAGCTGATCATCCGCCGCGCCTCCTCGTCCCAGAGGCTCAGGGCCAACGTCCGCATCCCCGAGCTGATCGTGAGCACGTGGGCCGCCTGGAGCGGAGGGTTCTCGTCGTGACAGCGCTGCAGGGCGTAGTTTGGGATGCGGGCGCTCAGGTGATGGATGTGGTGCAGGCCAATGTTGCCGGTGAACCACTGCAGCAACTTCGGCAGCTTCAGGTAGGAACTGCCCTGCATGGCCGCCGCGGCGTAGTCCCAGCTCTCGTGCTCCGCCCAGTAGGCGTCCTCAAACTGGTGCTGCACGTAGAAGAGCCAGACCCCGGCGGTGGCGGCGACGAGGGCGACCGGCAGCTGGACTAAGAGATAGGTCTGCAAGCCGATCAGCGCCGACATTCCCAGCAGGATCACGACCAGGGCCAGATTGGTCGCGTACACGCTGGCTCGCTCGCGGCGGCCCACACCTGGCACGGCGAAGCGCTGGCCGATGAGAAAGCTGTAGAGCGGACCGAGGCCCAGCAGTACCGCCGGGTGACGAAACAGCCGGTAGCGCAGGCGGCCCCAGCGCGGGAGCGCAAGGTATTCGCGCACGGTCAGTGTGAAGATGTCGCCCGACCCGCGGCGGTCGAGATCGCCCGCGGTCGCGTGGTGCACGGCATGCTGATGCCGCCACTGGTAGTAGGGCGTGAACAGCAGCAGGCCGGCGGCGATACCGACGCTGTCGTTGGCGCGGCGCGAGCGAAAGAACGAGCCGTGCCCGCAGTCGTGAAAGATGATGAAGATGCGCAGCAGCAAGCCACCAGCGATCACGGCGAGGCCGAGCGTCAGCCAGTAGGAGTAGGCCAGGCTCTGCACCATCAGGTACCACAGGGCGATATAGGGCAGCACGGTGTTCGCCAGCTGCCAGAGGCTACGCCGCAGATCGGGGCGCTGATAGCGGGCCACGGCGGCCTGCCAATCGGCCCGCGCCGGCAGGCTAGTGCTGTTCGTTTGGGTCATGTCCAGCGGGCTGCTCCTTCGCTGCCGGCTCAAGGTCGCCCGCGCAGCTCCGAGCTGCGCATAGCTGTAGCCGTACTGCTTAGTGTAGCGGTAGGCCCAGGGTCGGGGTAGCGGGCGAATTGTGGCGAGTGTGCCAGGGAACACCTTACAGCGTCAGGCAAACTACGACTACACTACCGGCCGATCCCCGCTTCGGCTTTCGATCCGCTCGTGCTACCCTAAGTTGAGGACGCCTGCCCTACTAACGAGAGAAGCGAATAGTCAATGTGCTTGTGTGGCTCATTCTGGGCGCGCTGGTCGGCTAGCTGGGCAGCATCGGGCCCTTTCGCGTCCAGCGCTGGCAGGGCAATAGCGGCCTCAGGATCGCCGGCACACTGCTCGGCAGGCTCGCCTTCTATCGATTCGACGTCTATGCGGCCACAAGCAGCGTCGCCCAGATCAGCCTCAATGCGCTGCTCCTCGCTTTCATCGGCGCGACCAGCCTGGTCACCGTGGTGCATATGGTGCAGCACGGTGACGGTCGCAGAGCGTAGGGCTTCAATCACGAGAAGATGGCGGAGTACTAAGGGACAAGCATGCTATTTCTGGTCTGGTACGACACGAACCCAGAGCGCCCCCTTGCCGAGAAGGTACAGGCGGCGCTCGACGCCTACAGCCAGCGCTTCAAGGAGGCACCCAATCTGATGCTGGTCAACGAGGTCGATCTGGTCGCTGTAGCCGGCATCGAGGTACGCACATCGCGCACTGTGCAGCCGAATCACTTCTGGGTGGGCCTGACTGTCATCAACGATCCGGACCCGATCCCCAGCTGACACTTCCGCCGATAGTTTTTCTGACAGCGCCGGGGAAAGCGATGAGCAGCGCGGCCCTGTGCGCTAACCACGTGTAGACGCTGGCCCGGCTCCTGCTGGGGAAAGCGTCACCCTGACCTCGTTGCCAACCAGCTACCAGCCCGCCTACACAAGCTGGCCGGGCTCGTTTCAGACCACACCGCTCGATCTGTATTTGTATGTCGATTCCTGGAACCCCGATGACCCAAACGGCGCGGTGAGTGAGTCGAATGAGGCCAACAACCTCGCTCGGTTAGCGCCTTGAAGGAACGGGGGAGAGCCTTAACAGCGTCTCGTGCATCTGCACGTCAACGTGGGATAGCAAGCTCACCCCGTCGGTCACGGGGATGGCGAGCCCGCCGTAGGGGACGACGGGCGGCTCCGCTGGCATTGGGGCATTGACCGGGAGGGGCTGCTCGGTGGCCTCGGCGAGCAGGCTGTGGAGACCTTCCTTGGCCCACCGGACCGCCTCGGCCCGCTCGTCCGCCGTCAGGCGGGCTTCGACCTCGGCGCGGAGCCGCGCGGCCCGCCTGTGGGTGTTGTGCTCGCCAGGCAGCGGGGCGAGGGCCAGGAGCACACCGCCGCCTCTCGCAGGCGGAGCCGATTCGCCGCCTGAGCGAACTGATGTCGCGAGCAAAGAGGTGTAAGATGACTCTATACCATCATCAGGCGAGGTGCCACCACAGCTTGTCTCCATCCGCAACTCGCCGTCAAGGAGGTTGCTATGGGACAGGATCTTCAGAGCGCTGGCGGCGGACACGCGACGGCAGCGCCTCTAGCAGGCGAGCTGCACACGCTCATCGCGGCCCTCGCCTCCACCGATGTGCGCACTCGCGCCGCGGCGCGGCGGGCGCTGGTTGAGTTCGGCTCCCCCGCCCGCGAGCCGCTGGTCGCGGCGTTGCGCAGCCCGAGCCACACGGTACGCTGGGAGGCCGCCAAGGCGCTGAGCGAGCTTGCCGATCCAGCAAGTGCCCCGGCGCTGGTTCAGGCGTTGACCGATGAGCGCTTCGATGTGCGCTGGCTGGCCGCGATGGGACTGATCGCGCTCCAGCAGGCCGGTCTCGCCCCGCTCCTGGAGGCGCTAGAGCAGGCCAGCTGGGACAAGGTGCTGCTCCGCGACGGCGCACGCCACATCCTGCGAACCCAACTCTCCGGGCCCCATGGGTCCGTGCTCGCGCCGGTCGTCGCCGCCTTGGAGGGCACCGAGCCTGCGGTCACCGTGCCGCTGGCAGCCTACCGGGCGCTCGCCGCGCTCCGCGGCGAGAGTTGGTGAGCGCCAGGTGGCGCTCGCCGTATCCAGCGGCGGCGCGCCTCCGCCCGGGCGCAGCCGTCGCCCGCCTCACCGCTATAAAGAACCACATCTGTCGCTCGGAACGAACAGCTGAAGCAATCCCTGGGCGAAAGCTTCGACCAGGGCGGATACCATTGTTCATCCAGTGGCCGTGCCTAGCTTGGAGGCCAACCTCGGACTGATGCACTGCATGCGGTGGCTATGTATACTGATTCGGTGTGGGTCCGCTTACGTTGTTAACACTTCCCTGTATCAAGAAGTGCTGGAGGGAAGAGGCCAATGCGTCGCACATCCCAACCTCGTGCTGACTACGGCATTGACGCACCGCCGGTCATCCGTAACCTCATACTGGTTGGCCTGGCTAGTATCACCCTTGGTCGAGCGGTGCGCCTAGCCCTCGCAGCTCGCCAACCACTAATAGCGAGGCTCGTCTTTCTATGGGGGTTGCTCGCGGGCACAAGTATGCTCCTGACGGCCGGACTGATGCTATGGAGCAGTCGGGTCGGGAAACTCCGCGAGCGCGAACGCGTGCTCGACCAGTTAGGCTTATGTGGAGACGAGGTTGTGTTGGATGTGGGCACCGGACGAGGTCTCTTCCTGACCGCCGCCGCCCGACGTCTGAGCACGGGCAAAGCGATCGGCATCGATCTGTGGCGCAGCGTAGATCAATCAGGCAACCTCCCCAGCGTCACCCAAGCAAATGCGCACATTGAAGGTGTGGCTGACCGTGTTGCCGTGCAGACCGGTGATATGCGCGCCCTACCCTTTGCCGATGCCAGTTTCGATGTCGTGCTGGCTAGTCTGGCGATTCATAATGTGCCTGACCAGGCTGGCCGGGCCAAAGCGGTGCAGGAGATCGCGCGGGTACTTAAGCCAGGCGGACGAGTCGCCTTGCTCGATTTTCAACGCACCGAGGAATACGTAGATAGCTTACGCAACCTTGGATGGCAGGATGTGGAGCTGTCGGGGCTCCACTGGCTGATGTTCCCACCTGTGCGGCTGGTGAGGGGACGAAAGCCAGCCTGATGTTCCGGCAGCTTATCCGTGCCGAGCTGGGACGGTGGGAGCGCTCGGACAAGCCCACAGCGCAAACCGGCCCGCCTGTCAGGCTACATGGGCAAGCGCAGCAGTGCCGCCGCCTCGGGGATGCCCGCGGTGAGATAGAAGAAACCCATGGCGACGATGGTGTAGACCGCAAGCAACTGTGCCCCCTCCAGCCAGTTACTTTCGCCGTCCACCGAGATGATGGTGGCGATCAGTACGGATAGCGCCAGCGCTGCCACCTCCAGCAGGCTGAAGAAGAGCGTCAACTCCCGGCCGAACAGCAGGCTGACGAAGACCAGCAGCGGCGCTACGAACAGCGCCACCTGCATCGACGAACCGAGCGAGATCGTCATCGACAGGTCCATCTTATTCTTCAGCGCCATCTGCACCCCAACGATGTGCTCGGCCACGTTGCCCACTAGCGGGATGACGATGATCCCGACGAAGAACTCGCTCAGCCCCAGCGCCTCAGTGGTCGGCTCCACCGCGCCAACTAGGAACTCGCTTAAGAAGACGATCGCCAGCGTGCTCGCGGCCAGCACAGCCAGCGCCACCGGCACGCCCCACTTCGCCTGGTGGGCGTCGCTCTCGTCCATACTGTGGTTCTCGACGCCGACGTGACCGCCAACCCCTCGCTCAGGCTGGCGGAAGGAGAAGATCAGGCTGAGCACGTAGAGCAGCATCAGCACGCCGGCCACGCCCAGGCTCAGCCGGTTGAGCGCCGGGTCCTCCACCACCGTATTGAAGATGTCCAGCCGCCCCAGCTCGACTTCGCGGATCACCTCGAAGAGGGTCGGGATCATCAGGCCGATCACCGCCAGGGTCATCATCGAGGCTGAGACCCCGGCCTGCTGGCGGTCGAAGCGCTGGATGCCGTGGCGCAGGCCGCCCAGCAGCAGGCTGAAGCCGAGGATGAGCAGCAGGTTGCCGAGGATCGAGCCGGTGATCGAGGCCTTGACCAGCTCGAACTTGCCCTCACGCAGCGCCACGATGGTGATGATCAGCTCCGCGGCGTTGCCCAAGGTGGCGTTGAGCAGCCCGCCGATCCGCGGGCCTGTGTGGATGGCGAGCTCCTCGGTGGCCTCGCCGAGGTAGCCGGCCAGCGGGACCAGGCCGAGGCAGCAGACCACGAAGAGCAGCAGGTCGTTGCGGAGCGCGGGGATGAACTCGAGCGCAAAGGCAACCGGCACGAACACCAGCATCAAGCGCAGCCACTTCATCGGTTGCTCACTCCTGTGACGCGGCGGCAGGCCGCGCGTGGCGGAGAATTATAGTGGGCTGGTTGCAAAGGCTGTGCCGTCTTGTTGTTCGAGTGTGCTCTTTGCCCTCGCCAGCGAAGGCGGCATCGACCTGCGAGATTAACTCTTCCTGGATCGGCGCGGAGATTGCGCCGTCGCTGAGGAGCGAGGCCAGCGAGGCGCTGGGCCCACAGCCTCTAGGGGCGTTCGCCTGCAACTCGATGTCGTGCAGCCCTGGCTGCTCGGCCTGTCGTTCGGCAGCTGATTGCACGATCGCTGGCGCGTCGGAGGGGCACAATGCCGGTGATCGCCCTCAATCGTGCGAGTGGGGAGGATGGAAGCCCCATCTCTCAGCAGAGGCCGAGATCCGCCGGGTGTTCCGCAACTCGTCCGCATTGCTGCGCGCCTGAGCAGCAGGACAGACAACAAGGTGGGCGAGCGAGGCCTCAGCGAGGATGGCCCCGGAGAAGGCCAGAGTGGTCTGCACGATCACCGGTGCGGCGATGTTGGGCAGGATGCCATAGAGCATGATCCGCGGCGCCCGCGCGCCGCCGCCGTGCTCGACAAGTGTATCTCGCTGCGGAGATAGGCGCGCCCTTTGTGCAGTTCTACCCCGGCACGATCCTCGGCCCGGATAGCTACGGCGCCGTCAGGCTCCTCGCCGATCGCCTCGCCCGGCCGCTTGAGCGCGCTCGCGCCGCCGGGGTGACGCTGATCTTCGAGAATCTCTTCGACATCAAGGTCAACGACCCGCAGAGCCGCGATATGGCGCGCGGGGCGGACAGCACTCGCATCCTGCTCGACCTCGTCGGCTCCCCGCAATTCAAGCTCAACTCCGACCCCTGCAACTTCTACATCGCCGGGGTCGAGCCCTGGCCTTACGCCTACGAGGTGCTCAAGGCGTTTGACTCAAGCCTTGACACTAAGACGGTCGTAAGCCGGCACTGCCCGAACCTCATTGCAGCGTGCAGCTCGCTCGAGCGTATCGCCGCTACGCTCGGCGTGACCCAGCACGGAGCAGACACCAACCTATGAGCACCCATCGGCCGTTTCGCTTCGGAGTGACCGCCGTGTACGCCCGAGATGGGGCCGAGTGGGCACGCAAGGCGCGACGAGCTGAGGAACACGGGACCCGCCGTCGGGCGAGAAGATGCCCAACGGCGGGCACATCGTCATCGGGGGATAAGCTCGCGCCGAGCAGCGACCACGACCGCTTGGATTGGGGCAGCGCGAAGGGTGGCGTGCTCGGCTCACTCGCCGCCCACCCTCGCACGCACAAACCCAATCCTCAGAACTTGGTCGTCGAGTAGTTCGACCTGCTCGAAGCCAGCCTCCTGCAACAGCGGCAGCAGATCCTCGATGCCAAAGTGCATCGCGTGGCCGTAATGCGGCAGGATCGAGGTAACGAATCGCTTGAGGGGCGATATGCTCGGCCGCTTCATGTCGGCGATAAGCAACCGCCCGCCCGGCTTGAGCACGCGCCTGATCTCAGCCAACCCCTTGACCTGGACGTGTTTGGGCAGGTGGTGCATCATCATGCTGGATGTGACAGCGTCAAACGTCTGATCAGGGAAGGGCAGCGCTTCGATCACGCCAACGCGGAAATCGATCTCCAGCCCGGCGCGCTTCGCCTTCTGGCGAGCGACAGCGATCATCTCGGGCGCGGGGTCAATGCCTGCCACCGCTCCCTGGTTCCCAACGCGCAGCTTGGCCGGGATGGTCACGCCGCCGGTGCCACACCCAACATCGAGCACGCTATCGCCAGGCTTGAGCAGGCTATGCTCTACGGTCAGGGCGTATAAGCGGCGCGCCTGTCCAAAGCTCGTGAGCGTCGCTGCCGCGTCATACCACCACGCCCAGCGGATCAGGCGCCCTTCTGTCTGGGCCGGGGACTCCCGGCGATGTGAGAGGGTATGCATGATCGCTTCCTCCTTGTCGATAATCTGCTCACCAACATAGATGATCCATCCGCGTTCAGTGTTGCGGAATTCTGTGGCCGGATACTATCGCCTCCAGCAAGGCCGGGCCGTAGAGTACGACGAGCGCAAGCAACACGACTAGGACGATCGCGGCGATTGAGAGGATGCCTCGCTTGTGCA
>DAOUGF010000029.1:0-3751 GCA_034429295.1 Chloroflexaceae bacterium | reverse complement strand
CACTGGCCGGCCGCTGCGGCGCCTCCAGCTGGCCAACCTGCAGTCCTGGCTGGCGATCGCCGGAGTGGTGCTGGCGAGCCTGGGCTGGGCGCTCCTGCCGGCGCTGCCCGAGGCGGGGCGGCCGCTCATGGCCCTCGGCGGCATCGTGCAGCTCGTCGCGGCGATCGGCTTCGCGCTCCTGGCGGCTGAGTTGCTCCGGGCGCGCTAAGTGCCCGTACAGCGTAGTCTGTAGTCCGTAGTCGGTAGTCAGTACTGCGTGTGCCATTTGGTGCAAGCCACCTTTCCGGCTCTGCAATGCGGAATACTGAGGGCTGCGCAGATACGCTCTAGACCGGGCCGTGGGCCGGATCTTGCTGGCTGCGGAAGATGCCGAGGGCGTCATACGCCGCGTACTTGTACATATCGGTGAGCGACGGGAAGTTGAAGCACAGGTCGATCAGCGTGTGAGCCGTGGCCTGGGTCTCGAGGGCGAGCATGCCCAACCCGATCAGCTCGCAGGCCGCCTCGCCGATGATATGGATGCCAAGGAGGCGCAGATCAGAGGCCGAGAAGATCAGCTTGAGCAGGCCGATCGGGTCGGCCAGGACCATGCCGCGCGCGTTCCGCTGGTACTGGGCGCGCCCCACGATGTAAGGTACGCCGTTGGCCTGCAGCGTCTCCTCGGTCTCGCCGACCATCGAGATCTCGGGGATGGTCCAGATGCCGTACGGAACGTGGTCAGGCGTGTGCATGCGGTAGTTAAAACCAAAGGCGTGGGTCACCGCCTGCCGCCCCTGCTCCATGGCGGTGGAGGCAAGCGCGTGGGAGCCGATCACATCGCCCGCAGCATAAATATGCGGCACCTCGGTTTGATACTGTTTGTTCACCGGGATCTGGCCGCGGGGGCCGAGCGTCACTCCTGCGCGCTCTAGCTGCAGCGAGTCGGTGTTGCTCATCCGACCGACGGCGACAAGCAGCGCCTGCGTGATAATGCGCACGCCTGATCGCAGTTCCACCGCGAGCTCGCTGCCGTCAGCGGCGATCCTGGTCTCGACGACGCGATCAGATAGCACGAGCTGTATTCCCATGGCGTCAAGCGCCTCGCGAAGCAGGTGGCTCACCTCGTGATCGACGAACGGGAAGAGGTGCTCCTGGCTGTGGATGAGCGTCACCGGGATGCCCAGCGCCGCGAAGAGGCAGGCGAACTCGCAGCCGACCCCCCCGCCGCCCACTACGGTGAGATGGGGCGGGAGCCGATGCATCGTCAGGATCGTCGTGGCGTCGTACACGTGTGGGTGGTGCCAGGGGAAGTTCGGCGGACGCACCGGGCGAGCGCCGGTGGCGATCAGGATGACGTCGCCCGTGATCGCGAGCTCTCCGGGGTGGCTGGTGATGCTGATCGTGTGGGGATCGACGAACGACGCCGCGCCAACATAGCGGTGCACGCCGTGGCGCTCCAGGTTCACGCCTACACCGCTCTGCACCGCCATCTGCACCCGGCGCTGATGCGCCATGAAGGTTTGGATGGTGAGCTCGGGCGTGTACTGCAGAGTGAGCCCGGTGAGCTGCCGGCTGCGTAGCCCGGCGATAGCGAGAGCCGTCTCGCGCAACGATTTCGTCGGGACGCCCGAATGTGTTGCTGTGCCACCGAGAACGCTATTGGACTCAATCAGGGCCACGCGCTTGCCTTCGTAGGCCGCGCGCACCGCGCCCTTCTCGCCCGCAGGGCCCGAGCCGAGCACGATCAGATCGAAGTGCTCTGTCATGACACACTCCTTCTACGGCGCGCACCCGCGCGCAGAGGCCGCATTCAACGCCAGGTTCAAAAACCGGGGATGTGCTCAATTCTACCGCCAGATTACGGAACGCGCCGGGCCTCTGGTGGAATACCTACGGAGTCCGTCGAAAGTCTATTGACAGATGGGCCGAAATCGCCCCATGATCGGCGCAACAATCGAACGCGCCAACGCGATGAGCGGGACGAGTACCCAGGGGGGCGGTGACAGAGAGCGGGAGTCAGCGGCTGAGAGCTCCCTCCACCAGAAGCCTGGCGAAAACCACCCGCGAGCGCGCGCCTGAACGCCCCCGGCCAGTATGGCGCGCCGCCTCAGCCTCGTTACCGGCTGCCGAGATAGATCGCCCTTGGGCGATCTAAGTTGGGTGGAACCGCGAACCTCTACGCCCCAACGGCGTAGGGGTTTTTTGTTCACGCGGCGCGCACAGGAAAGGAGCATCATCATGGCTGAACCAGCATCCTCCGTGCCCTACGCCGAGTCGCGGCTCTACCGTATCCGCCACTCAGCGGCCCACGTGCTCGCCCAAGCAGTGTGCGAGCGCTTCCCCTCTGCGAAGCTCGGCATTGGGCCGGCGATCGAGGACGGCTTCTACTACGATTTTGATCTGCCGCGCCCGCTCACACCCGACGATCTTGTTGAGCTCGAGGCGCGCATGCGCGAGATCCTGCGGGGCGACCACCGCTTCATCCGCGAGGAGATCTCGGCCGACGAGGCCCGCGCCCGCTTCCGCGACCAGCCCTACAAGCTCGAGCTGATCGAGGGGTTGGCTGCCGGCGCTCTCGACGAGAACGGCGCGCCTGTGGCCGAGCCCGTCGTGATCTCCACGTACCGCCAGGATAGCTTCGAAGATCTCTGCCGTGGCCCCCATGTCGGCAGCACGGCTGAAATTAACCCTGATGCCTTCAGGTTGCTGCGGGTCTCCGGCGCCTACTGGCGCGGCAACGAGCACAACCCGATGCTGCAGCGGGTCTATGGCACGGCCTTCGAGACGCCGGAAGAGCTCGAGGCGTATCTGGCGCGGCTCGAGGAGGCAAAGGCACGCGACCACCGGGTGCTCGGGCGTGAGCTCGACCTCTTCACGTTCTCGCAGGAGGTGGGGCCGGGGCTGCCGCTCTGGACGGCGCGGGGCGGCCGACTGCGCGAGCAGATCGAGGCCTACTGGAGGCAGCGGCACCGCCAAGGCGGCTACGAACTGGTCTACACGCCCCACATCGGCAAGAGCACGCTCTGGGAGACGAGCGGGCACCTACAGTGGTACAAGGAGGGGATGTACGCCCCGATCACGATCGAGGAGCAGGAGTACTACCTCAAACCGATGAACTGCCCCTTCCACATCCAGATCTATAAGAGCCAGGTGCGGAGCTACCGCGACCTGCCGCAGCGTCTGGCGGAAGCGGGCACGGTCTACCGCTTCGAGCGCTCCGGCACGCTCCACGGCCTGCTGCGGGTGCGGGGTTTCACGCAGGACGACGCCCACATCTTCTGTACGCTGGAGCAGATGGAGGCCGAGGTGCAGGGCGCCTTCGACTTCTCGCTCTCGGTGCTGCGCCACTTCGGGTTGGAGGAGTTCGCCCTGGAGCTGAGCGTCCACGACCCCGCCCGCCGAAGCGAGTACGCCGGCGCCGACGAGGAGTGGAGGATTGCCGAGGCGACGCTGGCGCGGGTGCTGGAGCGCTCCGGGATGGCCTACCGCGTCGAGCCTGGCGAGGCGGCTTTCTACGGGCCAAAGATTGACATAAAGGCGAAAGACACGCTGGGGCGGCTCTGGCAGCTCTCGACGATCCAGTTCGACTTCTGGCTGCCGCAGGCCTTCGGGCTGGAGTATGTGGGGGCGGACGGCGAGCGGCACCGGCCGTACATGGTGCACCGGGCGCTGCTCGGCTCGATCGAGCGCTTCGCGGCCCTGCTGATCGAGCACTACAAGGGGGCGTTCCCGGCTTGGCTGGCGCCCGAGCAGGTGGTGATCGTGCCGGTGA
>DAOUGF010000028.1:0-5624 GCA_034429295.1 Chloroflexaceae bacterium | reverse complement strand
TCGATCCCGCAGATAGCACCGAAGAGCCGTCCGTCCGCCTGGCGCAGCGGCACGCCGATATAGGCTCCAATGGGCATCTCGAAGCCGGCCAGCGTATCGGCTGAGAACGGCAGATCGCGCAGGCGGGGCGCCGCCAGCGGCCCGTGGTTCAGCACCATCCGCGCGCAGAACGCCTCGCTCCAGCGAAACACCGTCACCGGGTCCTGGTGATAGGCGTGGTTCTCCGTCTGGAGCGCGGCCCAATGGTCGCCCTCCACGCGGGTGACCGTCCACAATCCGAAACCGAGGCGCCGGTGAAGAAAGGCGAGCACGGCGCGGGCCGCGCCAGCGAAATCTGTAAAGCTCGTCGGATCCATCGCCGCGATCGCTCCTCGGGCGCTTCCGGCCCGCTACAGCCTTTGGCCTTGGATGGCCGAAGTATAGCACCTTTCTTTCGCGTCTTCCCTTAAGCGCTGCGCGCCACTTCGTAACGAAGCTTCGAACCTTCGTTTCGTGTTTTTCGCGCTATTTCGCGAATTTCGCGATCCAAACGCCCCCCGTCCCTGGTACGAGGAACCAGCCCTTGCTCACTCCACTCATCATGCCCAGAAGCTCCACCCGCAGCACCTATCGCCCAAGCGCTAGCTGTGCTATGCTGGAGGGCACCGTCGGACCTGTTCTGTTCCTCGCGGCCATCGCAATCCGATGCACCGCTGGCGCCTGAGCTGCTGCCGGGCAAGCGTTGGCCCGGTTCGTCGGCGGGGTTATGCGCACTTGCTGAGAGCAAGGGAGGTCCTGCATGACCGAAAGACAACCCTCAGTGACCGAAAGCCCCACCCCGAGCCGCGCCTTTCTCGATGTGGTCCGTCTGCCCGACGGCCGCTTCGAGGTGGCCTTTACCCAAGGCGAGCTGCGCCGCAAAAGCTACACCGCCTCGGTGGAACTGGTGGTACGCCAGGCCCTGCGGGCCGGCGGCATCCCCGTTCGCACCGATGACGCCGAGCTGCGGCAGCGCTGCCTCGAAGCCCAGGTTCCGCTCCTTTAGAGCGCGGCCCGCTCCCAGACTGA
The DNA here is from genome assembly GCA_034429295.1 of Chloroflexaceae bacterium. GTDB lineage: Bacteria > Chloroflexota > Chloroflexia > Chloroflexales > Chloroflexaceae > OHK40. Next base: position 4,577 of record DAOUGF010000028.1, on the reverse strand, counting down.
CGTCGCGCTAAGCCTGTGGGCGCTGCGCCCGACCCCTGCGGCCATCCGCCTGCGTGCGCCACAGCGTGCCGCGTCCGCCATCCGCAGTGAGCTGCAGCGCCCAAGCACGAAGCCGGGCAAGCAAACTCCCTCGCTGCGGAGTGAGTCCTTGCGTCTCGCGTAGCTTCTGCGCCTCTCGCAGCAGTTCGGCCTGCCGCCGGCGGTTCAGCTCTTCGGTGAGATATGGGTTTACCATCGTTAGGACTCGCTTTCTAGAGACTCAAGACGGCGTGGCTATAGCCGTCGGCGTGGGTGATCCGGGCCTCACCGAGCCGCCGCAGCAGCCCGCGCATAGCCCGGTTCTCGGTCAGCATGTCGCTGTGGAGCTGCGTGACGCCCATGCCGCGGGCCAACTCGACGAGCCGCTCCCCTAAGGCACTCCCGATCCCCGCGGCCTGATAGTCGTCGCGGACAAGGAGCGCGAACTCGCCCACCTCGGGCCGGGCGGGGTCGCGGGCTAACTCCGCGGCCGCCACAGCCTCCTCGAACACCCCGCCCTCCAGGGTCGCCACCAGGGTGATGTGCCGCTCCGGCGGCTGGCGAGCCATGCGCCGGGCCTCGGACCAAGCCCGCTCTATCGTTAGGGGGAGCGGGCGCAGGAAACGCAGGTAGCGGGAGCGAGCCGAGAGCTGATAGATCAGGTCAGCAAGGATCACCACATCGTCGGGGCGTGCCCGACGCATAAGCAGGCGCACGCCGGTGGCAGTCATAAAGGGGCGCGGCTCGAAGCCGATTAGTTTGTTCATCGCCGGTTCTCCTCCGATCGCATATGCGGATCGTTCACCCGCACTCTAGCGAGCGGTCGTTCCCCGCCCGTTCGCGACATCGTTCCCCCGGCAGTTCTCGGGGCGGATCTGCCCCTACGCGAAGGGGCAGCCGCGAGCGCTGGCGTATAATGAGCGCAGACTCAGACGAACTGCAGCGGCAGTGAGGCGCCATGCTCCGGGTGTTCCTCTTTGGCAGCGCGAGGATCGAGGCGGGCGGCCGGGCGCTAGCCCTGCGCCGCAGTAAGTCCCTGGCGCTGCTCGCCTACCTGGCCGTCACCGGCGCCCCTCAGGATCGGGACGCGCTGCTGGCCTTGCTCTGGCCCGAGTTCGACGGCGAGCGGGCCCGCAACAACCTGCGCCGCGAACTCTCACTGCTCAGGGCCGCCCTCGGCGCGGAGGTGCTCAGCGCCGACCGCCAGCAGATCGCGTGGAGCCCCCAAGTGCCCTACTGGCTGGATGTGGCGGCCTTCAACGAGCATCTCGCCGAGGCTGAGCGCGCCGGCCCTGCCTCCCCCGCCGGAGCCAACGCTCTGGCCGCAGCCGTTGCCCTCGCCGGCGACGAGCTCCTCGCCGGCTTCAGCCTGCCCGATAGCCCGGCCTTCGACGAGTGGCTCTTCTTTCAGCGGGAGGCGATCAGCCAGCAGCTCGCCGGAGCCCTGCAGCGCCTCGCCCGCTGGCACGGAGACCAGGGCGACTATGGCCAGGCGATCGGCTACGCCCGCCGCTGGCTGGCCCTCGACCAACTCCACGAGCCAGCCCAGCGGGAGCTGATGCGCCTCTACGCCCGCTCTGGCCAGTACACCGCCGCCCTGCGCCAGTACGAGGCCTGCGCCCGCCTGCTTGAGCAGGAGCTCGGCCTGACGCCAGAGCCGGAGACAGAGGAGCTCTACGCCGCGATCAAGGCCCGCCGCTTCCCCGAGCCATCCGCGGAGCCCCGGGTCCCTCCTGTCGCCCCCGCGGCCATCGCCCGCACCCCGGCGGCCGCCGAGCGCAGGCCAGTGTCGAACCTACCGCCGCCCTTGGGCGGCTTTATCGGCCGCGAGCGTGAGCTCGCCGATATCATCAGGCGCCTCACCGATCCGGCCTGCCGGCTGCTCACCCTCGTCGGACCCGGCGGGATCGGCAAAACCCGCCTGGCGCTACGGGTCGCCCGCACCCTCGCCAGCGAGTGGGCCGACGCCGCGACGCCAGACGGGGCGCGGGGCCCCTTCGCCGACGGCATCCTCTTTGTGCCTCTCGCCTCCCTCACCCACGCCGACCAGCTCGCTGGCGCGATCGCCGCCGCCGCCGGCCTCGACGGGCCTGGCGCCCTGCCGCCGCGGGAGCAACTGTTCGACTACCTGCGGGAGCGCCAGATGCTGATCGTGCTCGACAATTTCGAGCACCTGCTCGACCCGGCGCCCGGCGGCGCCGAGCCCGCCGCCCTGTTCATCTCCGAGCTGCTCCTGGCCGCGCCCGGCCTGCGGCTGCTGGTCACCTCCCGCGAGGCCCTCAACTTACAGGACGAGTGGTTCCACGCTGTTGCCGGGCTCTCCTTCCCGACGGAGGACGACGATGCCGCCCCCCTGGCGACTCTGGCCCGTTACGATGCTGTGCGGCTCCTCGAGCAGCACGCCCGCCGCATCCGCAGCGACTTCTCCCTCAGTCGCGAGCGCGAGCACGCGGTGCGCCTCTGCCGCCTCGTCGAGGGCATGCCCCTGGCGATCGAGCTGGCCGCCAGCTGGCTCAAGCTACTCTCGGTCGAGCAGATCGTTGTCGCCCTCGAGCAAAACCTCGACATCCTCACCACCCGCGACCGCGATATCAACGAGCGCCACCGCAGTATGCGCACAGTGCTCGATGAGACCTGGCGCCTCCTGTCGGCTACAGAGCGCCGCACTCTGGCTGCCCTCAGCGTCTGCAGGGGCGGCTTTAGCGCCGAGGCCGCCGAGGCCATCGCCGGGGCATCCCTTGCCACCATGGCCACCCTGGTCGATAAGGCGCTGCTGCGCGCCGACGCCGAGGGGCGCTTTCAGCTCCACGAGCTGCTGCGACAGTTCGCCGCCGAGCAGCTCGCGCAGGACGAGGAACTCCAGCGGGCCGCCCGCGAGCGGCATAGCGCCTACTATCTCGATCTTGTGAGCCGCGAGGAGGCGCGGCTCCAAAGCCCCGAGCAGCGCGCCGCCCTCGCCACGATCACCCGCGAGTCCGGCAACCTCCAGGCAGCTTGGCGCTGGGCAAGCGAAACCGGCGAGTTCGCGCTGATCGATAGGGCGCTCCGCAGCTGCTACCTCTACTTCCACGCTCGCAGCGCCTTTAAGGAGGGCGATGAGCTCTTCAGCACCGTCGGCGCCGCCGGGCCGGGCCTCGCCAACGGGGACGATCCGGCGCCTGGAGCGCGCCTCGCGACTCGCCTCCTCATCAGACGAGGCGCGTTCCGCTACTATCTCGGCGACTATGAGGGAGCGATCGAGCTGATCGACCGGGGCCTGCCAGCGGCGGAGCGGCTCGCCCTCCAGAGCGAGATCGCCTGCGCCCAGCTCATCCTCGGGGCGATCGCAGCCTGGCGCGGCGACTATCGCGCCGCCCAGGAGCAGCTGGAGGCCGGGCTCGCCCTTGGCCGGGCCTGTGGCGATCAGCAGACCGTCGTCGAGGCCCTCCACCACCTGGCGAAGATCAGCGGCGCGTATGGTGATTATGTCCAGCTACGCCGGTTGGCGCAGGAGGGCCTGCGGGTGGCGCGGGCCGTGGGCCAACCGGATTGGATGGCTCGGGCGCTGCGCATGGGGAGCGTGGCGGCGACCTATAGCGAAGAGTATGCTGAGGCCGAGCGCTACGCCCAGGAGGCCCAGACCCTCGCCGAGAGCATCAACGACCGCTTCGGCGTGGCGATGGCCTTCTCGCTGCACGGCTGGATCGCCCGCTGCCGCGGCGAACTCCAGCGGGCCGAGCAGGCGATCCTGCGCAGCCTGGAGATCGTCCGCGCCCTCGGCCATCGCCCTGAGCTGGCGGATAACCTGGCCGACCTGGCGCTGATCGCGATCGACAGCGGCGACACTCGCAGCGCCCGGAGCTATAGCGACGAGGGCCTGCGCCTCGCCCGCGAGCTGAACAACACCTTCTATCTCTCCCAGCACCTCTGCATCCAGGGCCACCTCGCGGCGTCGGACCACGAATTTGCGACTAGCCGGCGCCTGTTCGCGGAGGCGCTGCGGCTCACGGCCGCCTCCCATCTCTGGACGCAGCAGGCCTTCGCCCTCTACCACCTCGCCGGGCTGCTGGCCGAGGAGGCCGCCGCGCTGGGAGGGGAGCAGGCCATCGCCAGGCAGGAGCGCGCCCTCGAACTCCTCGCGGCGGTCGCGAGCCACCCGGCCACATGGCCGATCTATCGCGCCAGGGCCCGCCGGCTGAGCGAACAACTCCGCCAAGCCCTGCCGTCGGCCCGCGCCGACGCCGCCATCGCCCGCGGCGAGCGCTTCGACTGGCAGGCGAGCGTCGCTTCGCTCGTCGCGGAGTTGGGGCAGAGGCCGTCCGTCTGAGCGCGGCCCTACAACGACCGCCGGGGAGATGGGCGACGTATCCTCGACCCGCGCAGGCGCTGACACCCTGCACCCCGCTTGATTCGTCAGGGGGCGGACGCACTCTTCGAGGATGCCTTCGGCATTCGCCACCCCAACACCCCCCGCCAGGGGCCTCGCCCCTGGACCCCAAGTCGGAGGCCAGTGCTGTGCCGCCGCGGATCTGCGACCTCGTCTCAGGTACGGGCTTGAGCCCTGGCCAAGCACAGTGCTC
>DAOUGF010000027.1:0-5038 GCA_034429295.1 Chloroflexaceae bacterium | reverse complement strand
CGGTTTGGATCGCGAAAGGTGCGAAAGGGTAGCGAAAAACGCGAAACGAAGGCGCGAAGGCGCGAAAGGGAAGACGCGAAACGAAGGCGCGAAACAGCGAAGGAGAAGAGGCGAAATTGATGATTGGAGTTTTCTATGTTCGATTGGCTTTTCGGTAAGCGAGAGCAACCTGACGAAGGACCGGCGCCGGCGCGCGATCAGCGCGTGAGCGCGCCGCCGATCGAATTGCGGGTCGCTATGGTTACCCACGACCCGGTGCTGGAGAGTCGTGGCGGGCGCCGGCTCCACGAGCTGTTCGGCTGGTACGATCCCGATCTGCTGGCGCGCCAGTACATCGACGACCTGCTGGCTTGCTCGGGCGGCATCGCCCGCTACCGCATTGTCGAGCGCCACCTGGTGGACGGCTACCCGCCGAAGGTGGACGGCTTCGTCTACGACGATGAGGAATATCTGCGCTGCTGGACGCGCCGCGCCGGCTTCCACCAGCCCGACGCCGCCGACTACCACCGCATCCTGGGTGAGTTCGACCTCATCGGCAAGGTGCTGCGGGACGAGATCGATGAGGTCTGGCTCTTCGGCTTTCCCTACGCCGGCTACTACGAGAGCCACATGGTCGGCGCTGGCGCGATCTGGTGCAACTCGCCGCCCCTGGCCGGCAGCGAGCTCTGCGGGCGGCGCTTTGTGGTGATGGGCTTCAACTACGAGCGCGATGTGGGTTGCATGCTCGAGAACTTCGGCCACCGCGTCGAGTCGATCATGGAGCACGTCTACCGGGGCAGGCGCGGCGAGGCCAACCTGTGGGAGCGCTTCACTCGCTACGACAAGCGCGCCCCCGGCCGGGCCGAGTGCGGCAACGTGCATTTCGCCCCGAGCAGCCAGACCGACTACGACTGGGGCAACCCGCGACCCGTGCTCAGCCGCGCCGACGCCTGGTACAGCTTCCCCGACCTGAGCCGCCCGCCGCGAATGATGCGCGCCCACGAGTGGGGCGGCGGCGATATGCGCGCCCACCATCTGTGGTGGCTCGACCATCTCCCTCGGGTGGAAGGCGAGACCGACGGGGTGCTCAACAACTGGTGGGCCTATGTGCTACGGCCGGATAGGGAGCTGTAGCCGGCGAGCAGCTGCTCCGCCGCCGCCTCCCAGGAGGTGCCGCTGCCGCGTCGCGCCGCCTCAGCGGCGGCCTGCGGCCCGAGGACCCGCCCCGTCCGGTCGAGCAGAGCTTCGGCTGTCAGGAGGCTCTCCCTCCAGGCCGCCGGGTGCTCCAGGGCGAGCGCAGCGAGCTCGTGGGCCCGCGCCGGCTCACCTGTCGCGGCCAGGATCTGCGCCAGGCCCACCAGGGCGTCGATCACCAGCGGGGCGGCGCCCACCTCCCGGGCCTGGGCCAGGGCGGCCAGCCAGGAGGCACGGGCCTGGACCAGATCGCCGGCGAGGAAGGCGATCTCTCCGCGGTTGGCGTTGGCAGCCGCGGCGCCGTGCTTATCGCCCAAGGCCTCGAAGATCGCATGGCTCTCAGCGAGGAGTTGCTGGGCGGCGGAGTGCTCGCCCATCAGGCCCAGCACGCGGGCCAGGCTGCAGAGGCTCCACGCGGCGCTCACCTGGTCGCCCAAGGCGCTGAAGATCGTGCTGCTCTCGTTGAGCAGATCCTTCGCCCGCTGGTAGTCGCCCGCGCTGCCTGCCAGGTCGCCCAGGGCGTCGAGAGCCCAGGCCACGCCCGCCTGGTGGCCGAGCGCCTTGAAGGCGGCCAGGGCCTCGTCGAGCAGCCGGCGGGCTTGCGCCTCGTCGCCTCGCTCGCTCGCCACGATCCCCATATTGGTGAGGGCGAAGGCGGCGTCGGGCGCAACATTGTGCGCCTGCAGCACGGGGAGGGCCGCGGCCAGCAATCGCTCAGCCGTGGCGAACTGCCCGACCCAGCTGTAGAGCGCGCCGAGCCGGGCCTGTGCGCGGGCAACCAGCAGCGCCCGCAGCGGCTTCGCCTCGTCTTGCGCCTCGTCGTCCGGCTGGCCGCTCTGGAAACGTGCGATCAACTGCTCCAGGATCTGGATGCCGTCGTTATACCAGCCGCGCAGCTCGTGGAGGCGGTACATGCCGTCGAGGCCCCGCTGCAGCTCCGCCACGCGGCCCGTCTCCACCGCCCAGCTCCAGGCCCTGTACAGGTTGTCGTACTCGGCGTCGAGCTCGGCGAGGGCCTGCTGCTGCCGAGGGCCCTGCAGGTCGCCGTTGCGCTCCTCCAGCAGGCGCATACAGTAGCGGCAGAGGCGCAGCATGGCCGCCTGCTCATCGGCGGGCTGGTCGGCGAGCTTGCGGGCCGCGAACTGCCGCAGCAGTTCGTGGATGGCGTAGCGGCCGGCACGATCCCGGCGTACAAGCGCCTTATCGGCGAGGCCGGCCAGCGCCAGGGTGGTGGCGCCGGCAACCTCGGTGGCGGCCACTCTAGTGAAGCCGTCGTCGAAGACCGAGAGGCGGGCCAGGGCCTCCCGCTCGGCCGGGTTCAGCCGCTCCCAAGTTTGGGCGAACACACTCTCGACGCTGCGGTGGCGCTCCGGCACATCCCGTAGCGTGGTGGTGAGCAAGGCCATGCTGTGCTCGAGCTCGCGGGCGATCTCGGCGGGCGTGAGCACTCGCACCCAGGCCGCCGCCAACTCGATCGCCAGCGGCATCCCCTCCACCAGCTGGCAGATCGCCACCACGTCGGGCAGCGTCTCCGGGGTGAGGGCGAAATCGGCCTGCACCTGCCGGGCCCGCTGCGCGAAGAGCTGCACGGCGCTGTAGTCGGCGGCATCTGGCGTCGTCGCGTCGGCGGGCACCGCCAGGCCGGCGATGTCGATCACCCACTCCTCCTGGAGTTGCAGCCGCTCGCGGGAGGTGATGAACAACTTGACGAAGCTCGTGCGCTGTACCAGCGCCCGCAAGGTGAGGGCGCCTTCGAGGATCTGGTCGGCGTTGTCGAGCACCAGCAGCGCCCGGCGCTCCCGCAGAGCCGCGGCGATCCGCTCCAGCATATCGCCCTGCCCGCTCACACCTAGCGCCGCGCCGATCGTCGTCAGCAGGCGATCGACGCTGCTCACGCCTACCAGCGAGATCTGATAGACCCCGTCGGGGAAGTCGGCCTCGTGCTGGCGGGCGGCGTGCAGGGCGAGGCGGGTTTTGCCCATGCCGCCCGGCCCGATCAGGGTGAGGATCCGGCAGGCCGGGTCGGCCAGCGCCGCGGCGACGCTGGCTAGCTCTGCCTCGCGGCCAAGAAAGGGCGATGGCGGCGTTTCCACGGCGGCGGGCGGGAGCGTATGGGGCGCGGGCAGCCGGGGCGGGGCGCTGCTCCAGCGGCTGCCCTGGGCGCCCCGCAGCGGCTTCGCCTTATCTTGCGACCCGCCGCGGCGCAGCTGCTCGTAGAGCGCCGTCGCGGCCGGGTCGGGCGTGGTGTCCAACTCGCGCTCGAGGGTCTCGGCGAGCAGGCGGTATTGCCGCATGGCGGCGTTCTGCTGGCCCGTCTCGGCGTAGAGCTGCATCAGGCGCAGTTGGGCCGGCTCGTGGAGCGGGTCGAGGGCGGCCCAGCGGCGGGCGGCGGCAAGGGCGGCCTCGGGGTCGCGGGCGAGCAGCTCGGGGCGGCTCAGCCGCTCCAAGGCGTCGGCCAGCGCGCCCCGCAGGCGCTCGGCCTGGAAGAACTGCCACTCCTCGAAGGCCGCGCTCCCCGGCAGGTTGAAGCCGGCCATAAAGTCGCCCCGGTAGAGCTCCACCGCCGCCTGCAGCTGCTCCCGGTCGTCGTCCGCGCCGGCGCGCAGATGAGCCTCGAACTGCTCCACGTCGAGGCTGAACGCCTCGTCGCGGACCAGGGCAATGCTGTCGCCGCTGGCCTCTAGCCAGGGGCGCACCGCGCGGAGGGCCACCAGGGCGCGGCGCAGGCCAGCGCGGGCCCGTGGCGCGGGGTCGTCGGGGGCGAGCAGCGTGGCCAGGCTGTCGCGGGGGTGGGCGCCTGGCTCCACGGCCAGGTAGGCGAGCAGGGCCAGCGCCTTGCGGCGTTCCAGCGCCACTCGCGTGCCGTCGGCGAGCAGCTCCGGCGGGCCGAGCAGCCGCAGGGCCAGAGTCTGCGGCTGGCGCTCTGGTGTGCCCATCGCTGCGCTCCGATGATTCCAGCTCGCGGCGCGGGCCGCGCCCTCAGTCGAGGGCCAGCTCGGCGAGGGGTAGGCCGAGGCGCTCCGCCAGCACAGCCACGATCAGGGCGTGGTCGTCCCGCTGCGGCAGGCCGGAGACGGTGATCGCGCCCACGAGGCCAACGCCCCGCACCCGCAGCGGGAAGCTGCCGCCGTGGGTCGCGTAGTCCCGCAGCGGCAGGCCCGTCTGCGCCTCCAGACTGGTCTGCTTTTGAGCGTGGTCGAGGCCAACGGCGTAGGAGCTGCGCCCCAGCAACTCCACCACGTTCCGCTTGCGCCGCGCCCAATCGGCGTTCACCGGCGCGGTGCCGGGCATGGCGTAGAGGAAGACAGTCTGCCCGGCCAGGCGGATCTCGATCGTCACGGCCACGCCCCGCGCCTCGGCCGCGGCCTTGAGCGCGCTGCCTAGCTCCCAAGCGGCCGCGGCGTCGAAGCTGTCGAACTGCAGCGCCTCCTCCTGCGCAGCGATGCGGGCAAGGTCACGCTCGATATCCATGCGAAACTCCGTGTCTCGTACTGTTTCTCGGAAACGTTATCGTCGGTTAGGACGAAGGGCCAGGGTCTGTCACGACCCGAGCGGGCTTCCGGCGAGCGCAGCTCGTGGGCTCCAAGCGCGGATCGTGGGTATGCCGGCGGTGGCTGCTGGCGTGAGTGCTCGTAAGCTACGCCGGGCTGGTGGCGCTTCACGCCGGCGTCGCAGGCGCTATCGCCAGCACCCGTAGCGGGCTGCCGCTGCCCTCGACGATCTTGAGCGGCGCGGCGATCACGATCGCCCCGGTGGGCGGCAGCCGGTCGAGGTTGCAGAGGCTCGCCAGGCCGAACTTCCCCGCGCCGTGCATGATCGCGTGGTTGGGGAAGGGCGGATCGAAGCCACCGGCCTGCCCGGCGTC
>DAOUGF010000026.1:0-15249 GCA_034429295.1 Chloroflexaceae bacterium | reverse complement strand
TGTCCCCTTGTCCCCTTGTCACCTAGCCCGGGTCGCAAGACGAGGCGAAGCCTCTGCGAAGCGAAGGCGATCACCTTGTCACCCGGTCACCCTGTCATCGCTCGCGGCCGACGCCGAGCAGGTAGGTGTAGAGCGCGATCCCCGAGCCGGCGGCGACGGTGAGCTTGATGGCGAGGGGCAGGGGCGATGGCGAGATAAAGCCCTCGATCAGGCCAGCAATGACGAGCAGAGGCACGCAGCCGAGGATGAGGAGCAGGGCGCGGCGGGCGGCGACGACGAGGGCGGCGCGGCGGGTGAGCAGGCCAGGGCGCAGGATGGCCCAGCCGAGCTGCAGCCCGGCCCCACCGGCGATAAAGATCACGCTCAGCTCGACCACGCCGTGGGCGGCCACAAAGCCCCAGAGGTTGTCGGCGAAGTCGAAGCGCTGGGCGGCTCCGGCCACGACGCCCATCAGCAGCCCGTTGTTCACCAGCACATAGAGCGTATAGATGCCGAGGGTCACACCACCGGCGAAGGCGCGGAAGGCGACGCCGATGTTGTTGGTCATGATCTCGGCCGACGAGAGGGCCTGGCCTTCCTCGTTGATGCGCAGCCACCACTCGTGGCCGGCCTGCACCTGCTCCACCACGAGCTCGGCGCCGGGAACGAGAGCGCTGGCGAGGCCCGGGTCGTTGTAGGTGGCGATGAAGGCCGCCAGCGCTGGCAGGAAGAACATGAGGAAGGCGGCGAGGGTGGCGGGCCAGGTGGCGCGGAAGGCCCGCGGAAAGTCGGCGGCAAAGAAACTCCGCACACGGGCGGCGCCGCCAGCCCCGCTCTCCCGGTAGACGGCGCCGTGGCCGCGGGCCACCAGCCCGTTGAGGAAGCGCTCGACGGCGTGGCCTGGCAGATCGCGCCGGGCCACGGCGAGATCGGCGGCGGCCTGCCGGTAGAGGCGCCCGAGCTCCCTGAGCTCGTCGGCGCTGAGGCCGGCGACGCCGGCGCCGGCCCTGCTGAGCAGTTCGTCGAGCCGCTCCCAGTTGCTCCGCCTGCGGGCGATGAACTCCTCAGGGCGCATGAGGGTGCTCGTGACGAATGATCGTGCCAGTGTCGATCGGATCGTTGCGAAGGACGGCGGCCAAGTTGCCGGGGGCTGGGCCGATCAGGCGTACCTCGAGGCCGGGGATGCGCTGGACGAGGCGCCACATCAGCGCCAGCTTGCTGCGCATGCCACCGGTGACATCCACGGCGTGGGAGCCGGAGGCGCCGCCGAGCACGGCGGCGAGGTTCTCCGCGGTGATCAGCGGCACGCGCTTAGCAGCCGGGTTGGCTCGCGGGTCGGCGGTGTAAACGGCGTCCTCGCCGACGAGGATCACGCGGCTGGGGCGCAGCTCCGTCTGCTCGGCCAGATAGGCGAGCAGGGCCTCGGTTGAGATGATGGCGCTGCCTTGGGTGGCGTCGAAGGCCACATCGCCGTGGATCACCGGGACGAGGCCGCGGCGCAGCGCCTCGCCGATGTTGGCCGTCTCCCACGTGGCGATCTCGCCGCCGCTGGCTCGGAGGGCCGCCGATGGCTGGAGTGAGAGAGCCGGCAGGCCGGCGTCGAGGAGCGCGTCAACGACGATGCGGTTGAGGCGCAGGGCGGCGCCAGCGGTGAGGGCGAAGCCGATGTAGCTCTCGCCCTGGGGAATGCCGCGGTGTACGCCGTAGCGGGCGGCGTAGTGGTGGCCGAAGGAGCCGCTGCCGTGGCCGATGATCAGCCCTCGATCGGGCATCTCCCGGTGGGCCTGCGCGATCTCGGCGGCGAGGCGGGCGATCAACGGCAGGTCCGCCGCTTCCCGGCCCGCTTTATCGGTGATCACGGAGCCGCCGAGCTTGATGAAGGTGTACATCACCTAGTCGAAGAGCATCAGCACGCTGAGCACCGAGATGCCCCAGAGCACGACGCTGCCGGCGAGGGGCAGATCCTTGAGGATCAGCTCGTCGGGGGCGCCGCCCTCGCCCCGCTGGTAGATCAGGTAGAGGTAGCGGAAGATGGCGTAGATCACGAAGGGGATCGTGACCATCAGCATCGGGTAGGGCTCCTGCGGCGCGGCGGGCGCGAGGAAGGCCGTGACGCTGTAGGCCATGATGATGCTGGCAGTGACGATCGCCATCATCTGGTCGAGCATGGGCACCGAGTACTCCTGGAGGATGCGACGGTGCTCGCCCGCCCCGCTCTCCAGCAGCGTCAGCTCGTGGCGGCGCTTGCCGATGCCGAGGAAGAGCGCCAGGAGCAGCATACAGAGCAGCAGCCAGGGCGTGATCAGCACGTTGATCACTACGGCGCCGCCCACCGCCCGTAGCACAAAGCCGGCCGCGAGGATGAGGATGTCGAAGATGACGACATTCTTGAGCCAGTAGGTGTAGAGGAAGCCCTGGACGGCCACATAGGCGACGAGGACGATCAGGAAGCCCAAGTCCGTCGGGTCGAGTGCGTAGGCCAGAGGGATCACGCTGAGGATCAGGACGGCCGCGGCGCCGGCGGCGACCCCCGGGCTCAGGCGGCCAGAGGCCAGGGGGCGGTTGCGCTTCTTCGGGTGGGCCCGGTCCTTCTCGATATCGACCAGGTCGTTCACCAGATAGATCGCGCTCGCCGCGAGGCAGAAGGCCACGAAGGCGCCGAACACCTGTAGCAGCGGCCCCGGCCCGGCCGGCCCCCAGAACTGCCAGAGCCGATCTTCGGAGAAGGCGATGGCGGCAAAAACGAAGGCATTCTTCACCCACTGCCGTGGGCGCATGGTGCGCAGCAGTTCGCGAAGCACGTTCCCCCTGGCGATTGAGGTCGCGGTACTGATGGGGCCTTCGGTCGAGAGGTTACTCATGTGGTTCTATGGGCCGCGGGGCCCTTTGCGCCGACAAAAATCGCCTGATTGTACTTCAAGCGCAAGGGGGCGTCAATGCCGGCGCATCGCTCATCCAGGGCGCATGCTCAGCGCCACGCGCCCCCGCGCCACATCAACGCTGAGCACCCGCACCTCCACCAGATCGCCCACCTGCACAACCTCGAGCGGGTTCCTCACAAAACGATCTGCGAGCTCGGAGACGTGCACCAGCCCATCTTGCTTCACGCCGATGTCCACGAAGGCGCCGAAATCCACCACATTCCGCACGGTGCCCTTCAGTAACATGCCCGGCTGCAGATCCTCTAGCTTCAGGACATCGGCCCGCAGCATGGGCGGCGGCAGTTCATCCCGCGGGTCGCGCCCCGGCCGGGCCATATACTCGATAATGTCGGTCACTGTGGGCTCACCCACGCCGAGCTCCTGGGCCAGCGCCGCTACGCTCGTCTCGCCGCGGGCGATGGCGGCGCGGATCTTAGCCGCCACCTCGGGCAGTTTGTTCGCGCCGTCGCCATCGAAGCGGGCGATCAGCTTGCGGGCCGCGCCGTAGCTCTCAGGGTGGATGGCGGTGCGGTCGAGCGGGTCGCTCGCCTCGGGGATACGCAGGAAGCCGGCCGCCTGCTCGAAGGCCTTGGGGCCGAGGCCCTTCACCAGCTTGAGCTCGGCGCGGCTGCGGAAAGGGCCCTCGGCGTCGCGGCGGGCCACGATCGCCTTCGCCGTCTTGCTCGTGAGCCCGGCCACATGGGTGAGCAGGGCTGCCGACGCGGTGTTCAGGTCCACGCCCACGTAGTTCACGGCGCTCTCAACCACCGCCTCGAGGCGGGCGGCGAGCGCCTTCTGGTCCACGTCGTGCTGGTAGAGGCCCACGCCCAGCGCCTTCGGGTCGATCTTCACCAGTTCGGCCAGCGGGTCCTGGAGCCGGCGGGCGATCGAGATCGTACCTCGCTCGGTGGCGTCGAGGGTTGGGAACTCCTCGCGGGCCGCCTCCGAGGCTGAATAGACCGACGCGCCCGCCTCGCTGACGATGATGTACTGGAGCGAGCGAGGGGCCGAGGGCTCGTCAGCCATAGGCGCCGGCTGGCCCTCCGCGGCCATTCGAATCACCTCAGCCACCAGCGCCTCCGTCTCGCGGCTGGCAGTGCCGTTGCCGATCGCGATCACCTCCACGCCCCAGCGCCGGCAGAGGCGCAGCAGGGTCTCGCGGGCCCGCTCGGGCTGGTGTAGGTAGATCAGGTCGCCCTGGAGATATTTGCCGGTGGCGTCCACCACGGCGAGCTTGCAGCCGGTGCGATAGCCGGGGTCTATGCCGAGGACGATGCGGCCCCGCAAGGGCGGCTGGAGCAGGAGGCGCCGCAGGTTTGCGGCGAAGATGCCGAGGGCATGCTGCTCGGCCCGCTCGGTGAGCTCGGATCGCAGCTCTCGCTCGATGGCCGGGGCGAGGAGCCGGCGGTAGCCGTCGGCGACGGCGGCGCGGATCTCGTCGTCCATCCAGCTGTCGCCGGGGGCGTAGCGCCGCTGGAGCGAGCCGATGAAGGCGTCGTGGTTGGCGGCCAGGCTCACGCTGAGCACACCCTCGCGCTCGCCGCGGTTGATCGCCAGGATGCGGTGGGGCGGTAGGGCGGCGAGGGGCTGGCTGAACTCGTAGTACTGCTGATAGGTGCCCTTCTCGTCGTTCGCGTCCTGCTTGCGGGCGGTGCGCAGCGCGGCGGTGCGGCGGGTGGCCTCGCGCAGTGCCTGGCGCACCTTCGCCGTCTCGGCTATCCGCTCGGCGATGATGTCGCGGGCACCGGCGAGGGCGGCGGCGGTGTCGGGCACCTGCTCGCTGAGGAAAGGGGCCGCGGCGGCATCGGGGGTTGGGGCGGCCGTATGGGCGAGGATCTGCTCGGCGAGCGGCTCCAAGCCCAACTCGCGGGCGATCTGAGCGCGGGTGCGGCGCTTCGGGCGGAAGGGGAGGTAGATATCCTCGACGGCCTGCAGCGTCTCGGCGGCGGCCAGCGCGGCGGCGAGCTCAGGGGTGAGGTGGCCGCCGGCCTCCAGGGCGGCCCGCACCTCAGCGCGGCGGGCCTCGAGGCCACGCAGGTAGTTCAGGCGCTCGGCGAGGCGGCGCAGCTGCTCCTCATCGAGGCCGCCCGTGGCCTCCTTGCGGTAGCGGGTGATGAACGGTACCGTGTTGCCGTCGTCGAGCAGGGCGGCGGCAGCGGCAACCTGCCGCGCTTGCAGGCCCAATTCGCGGGCGAGGCGAGGGAAGATCTGGTCGCTCATGGCGCCAATTATAGCGCTATGTAGAGCCACAGACATCCTTACGTCAGACACACAAGGCCGAAGCATTCGCTCAGCGAATGCTTCGGCCGTACGTTCAGAAGATCGCCTGAAGCTGCGCTAGCGGACAAGGCTGCCCTGCTCGTGCGCGGCCTGTTGTCTGAGGCGGGGCAGCAGCCCCACCAGCAGCCCGCAGATCACCGCGGCCTGGATCGAGGCGATCCGCAGCTCGGCCGTCGCCGGCAATTGGGCGAAGATCACTGGCACCAGCCAGCCCAGGGCTAAAGGCCACAGCTCCCAATCGCGGCGCCAGCGGATTACGACGAAGGCCACCGCCGACACAATGTAGAGCACGGAGAGCGGGTAGAGCAGCGTGTTGATCAGCAGCGCGAGGGCGAAGTAGTCGTCGCTGTTCCGGCGCCAGAGCAGGAAGGCGGCCAGCGCGACGAGCGGGCCGAGGGGCAGAAAGAGCATCGGGCGGTCGGGGAGCGCGCTGCGGTAGGCGTTGAGGCCGTCGAGCCACTGCCCGTAGATCTGCGGGCCGATGATCAGGGCTGCCCCACCCCAGAGGAGCGCCGATGCGAGGGCGAAGGCGCCGAGCATGCGCCAGCGTCTGGTCCGCAGCCCGTCGAAGAGCAGGAAGCCGATCGCCAGGGCGCCAACTTGGGGCTTGAGGATCGCGAGCGCGAGGAGCAGGCCGGCCCGAACGTCGCGGCGTTCGCGGTAGTTCTGCTCGCCGAGCACCAGGGCCACAAGGACGAGCAGCGTCGTCTGGCCGATCTGCAGACCCTGGAGCAGCGGCGGGAAGAGGAGCAGCCAGATCAGGGCGCTGCGCCCTGTGGTGCGGCGCGCCCAGCGCTCGAAGCCCCAGATCGCGAGCGACTGCACGAGCAGCCCACTCAGCCACCAGGGCAGCAGCGCCAGCGGCGCGGCGAGCAGCAGTACCGGCGGTGGGTAGGCGAAGTACCCCGCATCGTATGCTATCCCCGTCAAGCCCACATAGGGTCCGTAAGGGTCGCCTCCGTTAAACCAGTGCAGCAGAGCGGCCATGAGCGAGCGCCAGTCGGCAAAGAAGTTTTGCATAGTTTGAAACTGGGCCCTTGTGAATGGTGCGTCGGCGGATGCAGTCGGGCGGTGCCACACTCGTAGCTGCAGTCTAGCCTGGGGCCATTACCCTGCGATAGCAGGGGAGTGCTCATGGTACTATACGCCGACGGCCGTCGCCCTCAGGTTTGACTGATTCGGCTTTCCACAGGTGAGCAGCTGGTTGGGGCGACCGACGACAGACGACAGACGACCGCCCGCAGCCTGCTCGACCGTGGCCTCTCGTCTGCTGCACAACTAGTCTCTAGGAAATCCGCCCGTGCAGGTGCTGATCAACGGAAGCTTCTGGGCCCAGCCTACGGTTGGCAGCGGCCAGTATCTGCATGGCCTGTTGCGCTGGTTGCCGGAGGTGGCGCCCGAGCGCCGCTATGTGCTACTGCGGCCGGCTGCTGCCCCTGCCGGCCCGCCCCTCCCGCCCGGCGTGATCGGGGCCGCGCTGCGCACCCCATTCGACCGCCTGAGCGATAATTTGGCCAAGCTGTTCTTCGAGCAGGTAGCCCTGCCCGACGCCGCCCGCCGCCTCGCCCACCAGGCCAGCCCTGCGGTGCTGCTCGTCCCCTACTTCGCGCCGCCGCTGCGCTCCAGCGTGCCGGTAGTCACCACCGTCGGCGATATCATCCCGCTGCTGCTGCCGGAGTACCGCGGCGGCCCCCATGTGCGGGCGTATATGGCCCTCGTGCGCCGGGCCGTGCGGCGCAGCGCCCAAGTGCTCACCTTCTCGGCCCGCAGCCGCGACGATATTCTGGCTCACCTCGGCCTACCGCCCGAGCGCGTGACGCCAGTGCTCCTCGCGGCCGGCGAGCAGTACCGCCCAGGAGATGAGGCTGCCGCCCGCGCCGAGGTTGCCCGGCGCTATGGGATCGATGGCCCCTTCATCTACTATGTGGGTGGCCTCGATGCGCGCAAGAATCTGGCTACGCTGCTACGGGCCTTCGCCCAACTGCGTGCCCGCGGTGAGGATGCCATCCTGGTGATCGCGGGGCGGGCGCTCGGCCGCGACCGGCGCCTCTTCCCCGATCTCGACGGGCTGATCGCGAGCCTGGGGCTGGGCTCGGCGGTGCGCCGGATCGATGTGCCCCACGAGGATGGGCCGCTGCTCTACCAGGCCTGCACGCTCTTCGCGTTCCCATCCCGCTACGAGGGCTTCGGGCTGCCGCCCCTGGAGGCGATGGCCTGCGGCGCGCCGGTGGTGGTGAGCGACGCCAGCAGCCTGCCGGAGGTGGTCGGCGATGCGGCCCTGCTCGTTGCCCCCGACGACGTGCCGGGTTGGGCAGATGCCATGGGGCGCCTGCTTGCTGACGCCGAGCTGCGGGCCGAGCTGCGGGCCCGGGGCCTCGCCCGGGCCGCGCGCTTCTCGTACCGGCGCGTTGCGGAGGAGACGCTGGCGGTGCTGGAGCAGGCGCTCGCTACGCCGCCTCCTTGGCGCCCTTCACAGTCGGCTCGAGGCCCTTCAATGCGGCCGTGATCAGGTCGCGGTTGAGCCTGGCGATCGTGTCCAGGCTGATCTCCTTGGGGCAGACCGCCGAGCACTCGCCGATGTTAGTGCAGTTGCCGAAGCCCTCCGCGTCGTGCTGGGCCACCATGTTGATCGCCCGCTGGTAACGCTCAACCTGGCCCTGAGGCAGGAGGCCGAGGTGGGTCGTCTTCGCCGCTACGAAGAGCATCGCCGAGCCGTTCGGGCAGGCGGCCACGCAGGCGCCGCAGGCGATGCAGGCAGCCGCGTCCATCGCCTTATCGGCGTCCTCCTTCCGCACCGGGATGGAGTTGGCCTCGGGCGCCGTGCCGGTGGAGACGCTGATGTATCCTCCGGCCTGGATGATCCGATCGAAGCTCGAGCGGTCTACTACAAGATCCTTCAGGATCGGGAAGGCGCTGGCGCGCCATGGCTCGATCACGATCGTGTCGCCGTCCTTGAAGCTGCGCATGTGCAGCTGGCAGGTGGTGATCGCCTGCTTCGGGCCGTGGGCGATGCCGTTGATCATCAGCGAGCACATGCCGCAGATGCCCTCGCGGCAGTCGTGGTCGAAGGCGATCGGATCCTCGCCCTTGAGGATCAGATCCTGGTTCACCACGTCGAGCATCTCCAGGAACGACATGTCGGGGCTGATGTTGTCGGCCTGGTAGGTCTTGAACTCGCCCGGCGACGTCCTGTTCTTCTGGCGCCAGACTTTCAGGGTGAGTCTCATCGTCGCTGTCGCTCCTGAGAACCAGGAACCGAGAGCCAAGAACCGCTTCCTATCGGGTGCTGGCTCTTGGTGCTTGGTTCTCGGCCCTCGCTCTTACTTGTAGCTCCGCTGCGTCGGCTTCACATACTCGAAGGTGAGCGGCTCCTTGTGCAGCTCAGCCTGGCCCGGATCGCCGCGATACTCCCAAGCCGCGACATACGAGAAGTTCTCGTCGTCCCGCAGAGCCTCGCCGTCCTCAGTCTGGCTTTCTTCGCGGAAATGGCCGCCGCAGCTCTCGGTGCGGTGCAGGGCGTCGAGGCAGAGCAACTCGCCAAGCTCGAGGAAGTCGGCCACGCGGCCAGCCTTCTCGAGCTCCTGGTTAAGCTCACCGCCCTCGCCCGGCACCTTCACATTCTGCCAGAACTCTTCCCGCAGCTCGGGGATGCGCGCCAGGGCCCGCTTGAGGCCGGCCTCGTTGCGGGCCATGCCGCACTCGTCCCACAGGAGCTTGCCGAGCTCGCGGTGGAAGGAGTCCACGGTGCGCTTCCCGTTGATGCTCAGCAGCCGCTCCACGCGGCTCGTCACCTCGGCCTCGGCCTCGGCGAACTCGGGCGCGTCGGTGGTGAGGCCACCCGGCTTGACGCCGGCCAGGAAGTTGGGGATCGTGTAGGGAAGGATGAAGTAGCCGTCGGCCAGGCCCTGCATCAGCGCCGAGGCGCCGAGGCGGTTGGCGCCATGGTCGGAGAAGTTTGCCTCGCCGGCCACAAAGAGGCCGGGGATGGTGCTCATCAGGTTGTAGTCCACCCAGAGGCCGCCCATGGTGTAGTGGATGGCTGGGTAGATCCGCATCGGCACCTCGTAGGGGTTCTCGCCGGTGATCTGCTGGTACATATCGAAGAGGTTGCCGTAGCGCTCGGCGATCTTCTGCTTGCCCAGCCGCTTGATCGCGTCAGCGAAGTCGAGGTAGACCCCGAGGCCGCCTGGGCCAACGCCGCGGCCCTCATCGCAGACCTGCTTGGCGTTGCGGGAGGCCACGTCGCGGGGCACCAGGTTGCCGAAGGCGGGGTAGCGCTCCTCCAGGTAGTAGTCGCGCTCGCTCTCGGGGATCTCCCGCGGGTCGCGGGTGTCGCCCTTCCGCTTCGGTACCCAGATGCGGCCATCGTTGCGCAGCGACTCGCTCATCAGGGTGAGCTTGCTCTGGTGCTCGCCGGTGACGGGGATGCAGGTGGGGTGGATCTGGGTGAAGCAGGGGTTGGCGAAGAAAGCGCCCTTGCGGTGGGCCCGCCAGATCGCGGTGGTGTTGCAGCCTTTGGCGTTCGTGCTGAGGTAGAAGACGTTGCCGTAGCCGCCGGTGGCGAGCACCACCGCGTCGCCCACGTGGCGCTCGATCTTGCCGGTGACCATATCGCGGGTGATGATGCCGCGGGCCCGGCCGTCTACCACCACCAGTTCCAGCATCTCGGTGCGGGGGTACATCTGCACCGTGCCGGCGGCGATCTGGCGGCTGAGCGCCTGGTAGGCACCGAGCAGCAGCTGTTGCCCCGTCTGGCCGCGGGCGTAGAAGGTGCGGCTCACCTGGGCGCCGCCGAAGGAGCGGTTATCGAGGTAGCCGCTGTACTCGCGGGCGAAGGGCACGCCCTGGGCCACGCACTGGTCGATGATATTCAGCGATACCTGGGCCAGCCGGTAGACGTTGCTCTCGCGGGCGCGGAAGTCGCCACCCTTCACCGTGTCGTAGAAGAGACGGAAGATCGAGTCGCCGTCGTTACGGTAGTTCTTAGCGGCGTTGATGCCGCCCTGGGCTGCGATCGAATGGGCGCGCCGTGGGCTGTCCTGATAGCAGAAGCACTTCACGTTGTAGCCCTGCTCGCCGAGGGTGGCCGCCGCCGAAGCGCCGGCGAGGCCGGAGCCCACGACGATCACGGTGTAGCGCCGGCGGTTGGCTGGGTTCACCAGCTTCATCTCGAAGCGGTGCTTGTCCCAGCGCTCCTCGATCGGGCCGGTCGGCGCCTTCGCATCGAGGGTGGTCACATATTCCACCGCCCGCGTCGTGGTGCGCGTGGCCGTCTCGCTCTTCGTCTCGCTCATACTTGTTCCTGCTTCTTCTAGCTCGACCGATCGACCCTGCGAGCTTCCGGGGCGCTGGGTCGCCAAGGCCTCCCACACCGGCCGCAGAGCTGTTGGCCCTATGCGACGAACCCGAGCAGCACCGCGATCGGGAACGAGATGTTGCCGATCACGAGGATGGCCGCGATGGCGATCGCCAGGGCCTTGAGCAGGCCCGTGTACTTGGCGTTGTTCCAGCCGAGGGTCTGGAACATGCTCCACACCCCGTGGAAGAGATGGAAGCCGAGGGCGATCATTGCGATGATGTAGAAGCCCACGATCAGCGGGTTCTGGAAGCCCATCACCACATTGTTGTAGACCTGGAACTCGCCGCCCTCAGGGTGCCGGTAGGCGCCGGGAGCGTAGCCAACCGCGCCGAAGGTGAGGTGCAGCAGGTGGTAGATGACGAAGAGCAGGATCACCACGCCGCCCCAGCGCATCGTGTAGGCGGCGTAGCCCGTCTGGCGCTTCTTCTCGCCATAGCGCTTGATACCGCTCACCGCGTGGCCCACGACGCTCTTGCGGCTCTGGATTGTCAGGCTGGTGGCAGCCCAGATGTGTCCAACCGCCGCGGCGATCAGCACGATGCGGGCCAGCCAGAGCAGGTGGCTGTGGCCGAAGATCGGGTAGCCCACTTCGCGCAGGCCGGCCGCGTATCGGTTGAACTCCTCCGGCCCCTGGTACATCTTCAGGTTGCCGTACATGTGGAAGAGCACAAAGCCGACCAACACCGCGCCGGTGAGGGCCATGATCACCTTTTTGCCGACCGATGTTCGGTAGAGCGTGAGAACCCCTGTCATTGCGGCGTCCTTCTTTCAGCCCGTACGCACACGCACGCGAAGCGCCTGCACCAGCTCGCCCTGCACAACCAGCTTGGCCTGTCGGGTATTACGTTCTAGCCTGTATGATTCAGGTGCCTGGAAGGGGAGGGGCGGGTGATCCGTTCGATTCCGCGTTTCTATGAGGAATTATAACGAATATCGTTGAGCTTGTCGAACTTACTCGAAATCAGGTGTCAGCTTGTGAAGCGAGACACAAGGCGTCTCAGTGGGCCAAAACCGGTGTAGAGCGAACCGATCTAAGTGCGATAGCGAATCTGTCTATTGAAGAAGACCAGACGGCCGAAGCATTCGCCCAGCGAAGGCTTCGGCCGTACGTTCCAAGCGACAGATGCGTTTCTTTTAGAGATCGAGGCGCACCTTGGCGCCGAAGTTCTTCTTCTCCTTGCTGGGGAAGTAGGTGAAGCAAGCGGCGTCGAGCAGGTCGGCGCTGAGGCTCGGCGTCTCCATATTGTAGCGGGCGATGGAGAGCAACTGATCGAGCAGGTCGCGGGGCTGGCACATGCGAAAGGGCCGGTTGTCGGGTTTATACCACTTGTTCACCAGGTAGTCGATGGCGCGATCGTCGTAGGGCACCTTGCGCACCTTGCACATAATGCGCCAGATCTCGCGCCACTGATCCTCGGTGGGGTCGATAACCTCGAACTTGAATTTGATGCGGCGCAGCAGAGCGTCGTCGCCCAGATCTTTGGGGTCGAGGTTGGTGGAGAACATGATCAACTGGTCGAAGGGGATCTGGATCTTCTGGCCTGAGACAGTGTTCAGATAGTCGTAGCGCTTCTCCAGGGGTACGATCCAGCGGTTCAGCAGGTCGAAGACGCGCACCTGCTGGCGGCCGAAGTCGTCGATCAGGAAGATCCCGCAGTTGGCCTTCATCTGGAAGGGGGCCTCGTAGAGCTTCGAGGTGCTGTTGTAGATCAGGTTCAACTGCTCGAGGGTGAGCTCGCCGCCGACCACGACCACTGGGCGGCTGATGCGGACCCAGCGGCGGTCGTACTCGATGCTGTCGTCCCACGGATGCTTCGGCGCCTCGTGAATCACAGCGTCGTACATTTTGATGACGGCCCCGTCGGCGTAGATCGTCTGGGGGATGAAGATGTCGTCGCCCATGAGGCGAGTGATGCGCTCGGCGATGGTGGTCTTGCCGTTGCCGGGGTAGCCGTAGAGCATCACGGAGGAGCCGGAGTTGACGGCAGGGCCGACGGAGTTGAGGATGGAGTCGTCCATCACCAGGCCGTCGAAGGCATCGCGGATATTCTTGCGCGTCACCTTGACGTTCTTCACCGTCTGGGCGCTCACCGAGGCGATCCAGTCGTCAAGTGGCACCGGGGCTGGGCCGGCGTACTGGGTCTTCTGCAGGGCGCTCAGCGCAGCCTCTTGCCCGCGAGGAGTGAGCGCATACTCAAAGTTAGAATCGCCGAATCCCCGCTGGCCGATGATGTCGATCTGCTCAACCTTGCGCAGGTCGAAGATCAGCTCCTCGACGATGCGGTAGTAGAGGCACATGGCGTCGGCCATATCGCGGCCAGTCATGCGGCCGCGGTTGTAGAGGATGCGCAGGAAGTGCTCGGTGAGGAAGGTGCGGTTGAGGCCGGTCTCCTCGAGGGTTTGGGGCTCGGGGGGGAGAAAGCTGTTGTTGAGCTGAGGGCGGGCCTCATGCTCGGTCGGGGGCGGGTCACCGATCAGGCGGGCGGCGGTGACATTCTCGCCGCGGGCGCGGGCCTCGCCCACCAGGCGCTCAAGGTCGGCCACGTGCATACCGAGATGCAGCAGGGCATCGGTATCGCCACGGGCCTGGGCATCTTTGTAGCAGGCGTAGACGGCGCGGGCTACGGTATATTTCACACCATCGATGTAGAGATGGTGCAGGTATTCCTGATCGCGAACATAGCAGTCCCGGGGGTGGGACGTGCGGGCGTGCATCTCGTCGAAGGACTGCTGGTCGAGCAGGTATCGCATGGGCCGGCCTCGTGCTGGGTTGCTGGGCGAAACAATGGGCTTGAGCGCCAGCGGCTACTATACGCCGTCGCTGCGACCAGGGTGTTAGCACCTGGCCGGCGCCGCGATGAGAGGCTTCAACTCCTCGTAACAGGGCCGTGATACCTTAAGCGAGCGGTCGCCTGACATGGACGAGTTAGCGAAGGGGCCTTACATGCAGGAGCTTTGGCTCTCCGACTGGCGCTCGCTGATGGGCGCTATGCTGCATTGGTTGGCTGGAGGCGATCCCTATGGGGCCTTCACCATGCCCGACGGCGCCTCCTACGAGGCCGGCTGGTACGCCTACCCGCCGCCCACCCTGCTGTTCGCGCCATTGCTTGCCGTGCTGCCCTGGCAGTTGAGCGGCGTGCTCGTGCAGTTGCTCGCGATCATCGGCTTCGAGGGCTGGTCCCGCCGCCGCAGCAACCGCCTGGCTCTGCCCTGGCTGCTGCTCTGGCTCCCCTTCGTTCAAGGGATCTTGATTGGGCAAACCACGCTCCTTGCCCTGGTGGGCCTGATGCTCGCCGAAGAGGCGTACAGCGCCGGGCGCGATCGCCGGGCGGCGCTGCTGCTGGCCCTCTGCATCCTGAAGCCCCAGGCCACCATCCTTGGCGCGGCATGGCTGCTCTTTCTCGCCCTGCGCGAGCGCCGCTGGCAACTCCTCGGCAGCTTCGCCGGCATCTGCGCGCTCCTCTGGGGCGGGATCGCCCTCGTGGCCGGGCCGCAGATCTACCTGCAATGGTACGAGGGCTTGACCGCCTACAGCGCCGCCCTGCCCGACCGCCCGCTGATCTTTCCGCCCTTCGGGCCGCTGCTGGCGCTGCTCGCCGGGCTGCTCTGGTGGCGCCATGGCCGCGACGACATGCTTGGCACGCTGCTACTGCTCAACACGCTGCTCTACCCGCTCTCCGTGATCTATATCGCCATTGGGGTTGCCTTTGTGGTGATCCGCTGGCGCGCCGACTGGCCCTGGTATCCGCTGCTCCTCAGCTGGCTGCTGCCGGCCCTGATTCTGCTGCCCGAGCGCACCCCGGACACGATCGCGGCCCTCACCCAGGGCATCATCGCCACGGGCCTGCTCGCCGGGCTGCTGCCGCAGATCCCGCTGCGCCTCGGCCGCCGCGCCGTCTCCTCTCCGTGAGTGCGTGCTACAATACGAAGGATGAGCGACCGAAGGCTGCGGGCGGCGCAGGCCGCCAATGAGCTTGACTTTATCACCCATAGCCCGGCCCAGACTGAGCGGGTGGGCCAGCGCCTGGGCGAGTTGCTGCGCCCGGGAGATCTGCTGTTGCTGGTGGGCACCTTCGGCGTCGGTAAGACCCATCTGGCCAAAGGTGTTGCCCGCGGCCTCGGCTCCGATGATCTGGTGACGAGTCCGAGCTTCGTGCTGGTGAACGAGTATCGCGCCGGGCGCGCCCAACAGCATATGCCGATCTATCATGTGGACTTGTATCGCATCGCTGATGCGGGCGAGCTCGCCACGATCGGCCTGGAGGAGCTCTGGGCCGGCGACGGCGTCTGCCTGATCGAGTGGCCTGAGCGGGCGGAGGCCCAGATCCCCGGCGAGCACCTGGCCGTACACATCGAGCACCTCAGCGAGACGAAGCGGCGGGTCCGGCTTGTGCCCCACGGCAAACGTCCCACCGAGCTCGTGGCCGCCTTCAAGGGAGCCGTGTTGTAATGCGACATGTAATTTGCACTATGCAAAAGCCCACCTCGCTCTGCATCTTGCATTTTGCATGGTGCATTTTGCATTGATATGCTGCTGGCGATCGATACATCGACCATGGAGACGGGGCTGGCCCTCTACGACGAGGCTGGGCCGCGGGCTGAGGCTGTGTGGCGCTCCGGCCGCAACCATACGGCCCAGTTGCTGCCCCAGCTCGACCTGCTGCTGCGTCACGCAGGGCTAGAGCGCACCGACTTGAAGGCGGTGGCGGT
>DAOUGF010000025.1:0-2445 GCA_034429295.1 Chloroflexaceae bacterium | reverse complement strand
AACGGCAACAACCAGCGCGGCGACGAGCCCGAGCCATGAGAACCTCTCAGCGCTCGTTGTGCCTGTTTCGCGTCTTCCCTTTCGCGGTTTCGCGCCTTCGCTTTCGCGTTTTTCGCGAGCGAAGCTATCGCGCATTTCGCGATCCAAAGCCCCCCCCGCCCCATACGCCGCGCCCGCCGCGATCGCGCCCGCCAGCACCGAGGGCAGGCGCAGCGCCCACTCCGAGTCGCCGGCCAGCGCCATCCAGGCCTTGAGCAGCAGGTGGTAGAGCGGGTAGGCGGCGGTGGGGTTCAGCAGATCGGCCAGCAGTTGCCCCCACCCCAGGCGGCTCATCGCCCAGCTGCTGCCCTCATCGAGCCAGAGACTCTGCGCGTCGAGTCGGTAGAGCCGTGCCAGCAGCGCGAGGGCTACGAGCGCCAGCCCGGCGAGGGCTGGCCAGAGGCGGCGGGGCTCAACGCTGTGCTGCGGGATGATCATCGCTGTGTCGCGCGCACGAACACCGCCTCGAAGCGCTCGGCTGCTCGCTCCCACGTCAGCTCGCGCTCTGTGCGCGCTCGCGCTGCGCTGCCGAGCCGCGCCGCGAGCGCCGGGTCGCCGAGCAGGCGAATGATCGCCTTCGCCAGCGGCTCGGGCTGTCGCTCGGGCACGATCAGCCCGTGGACGCCATCAACGATCACGTCGGGCACCCCCGCCACCCTCGAGGCGACTACGGCGCGGCCCGCGCCCATCGCCTCCAGCAGCACATTCGGCAGGCCATCCACGCCATCGCGCACGATCGGCAGCGCGAAGACATCGGCTGCGGCCATGTACGCAGCCGTTCGCTCGCGCTCCAGCTGTCCGGTGAAGCGCACCTGTCCGGCGATGCCGAGCCGGGCAGCCTGCTGCTCCAGCGCCTCGCGCAGATCGCCGTAGCCCACGATCACGAGCGTCGCCTCGGGGCAGGCCCGCAGCACCATGGGCCAGGCGTCGAGCAGCACGCCGAAGCCCTTCTTCGCCACCAGCCGGCCCAGGCCGAGCACCAGCGGCGCCTCCTCGCCCAGGCCGAGCTCAGCTCGCACGGCCGCCCGCGCCTCCGGGTTCGGCCTGAACTGCCGCGGGTTCACGCCATAGGGAACCACGCCGCTCGTCTCGACTCGGGCGCCGAGCCGCAGCGCCCGCTCGCGCAGATCGCCGCTGCACGCCGTCACTGCCGCTGCTCTGCGGAGCGCAGTCGCCGCCGCGAGCGCCAGCGCCCAATGCCGCTCGGCCAGATAGATATCGCTGCCATGCAGGCTCACCACCAGCGGCACACCCACGGCGGCGGCGGGCAGCGCAGCCGGCGGTCCGTTCGGCAGCGCCCAGTGCGCCTGCACCAGATCGTAGGGCTGGCCGGCGGCCCGGCCCGCAGCGAGCTCGCGGGCCACGGCCCCGCACGAGGCGGCGAGCGCAAAAGGCGCCACCAGCAGCGCTCGCCCCTTGATCTGCGTATCGCTCAGCAGCGATTGGGCGTAGCCCCAGATCCGCAGCGCCGGGTGCGGGGCGTAGCGGAAGGTTCGCAGGCGCACCCCTCGCACCTCCGGCTCGCGCCGCAGCTCAGGGTGCTCGGGCAGCAGCAGCGTTACCCCGTGGCCGCGTGCTGCCACCCCGGCCGCGATCTCCTCAATGAATGGCGCTGTCGTCTCCCCGGGCCACTTGGGGAACGACGAGGCGAGCATCAGAATACGCATAACGAATATAGAAGTGAGAAGGGAGAGGAGAGCACGCCGCGTGCCCGCCTGGAGTCTTCCGCCTTCTCACCTCTCACCTCTCACTTCTCACTTCCGCAGGCAATCGGTACACGAACGCCCTGAAATCTTCCGTGGGGCTCGCGTAGATCAGCTCGAAGCCGTCGATCACATCCCCCACCTGATTGCTATGGTCCATCAGCGGCGCCAGCAGCCGCCCGACGTCGCCTTTCACCCGCAGCTGATTCTCCAGCACCAGATACTCCACCCCGTAGTGCCGTGCGATCCTGAGCAGCAGCGCTCTATCGCCGGTGTTGGGGATCATCAGGGCGGGGCGCTCGGTGTGCCAGTTGAGCTGCCAGGGCAGGCGCGTCATCACCGCGGCATCCTCTGGCACGTTGGCGTCGAGCCAGGCGTAGGCCGCCAGGTCCGGCTGCCAGATCTGCGGCTCGTTCCGCACCTTATCGGCGATATCAGGCCGTGAGAAGCCAACCACCCCGCCGATCGCCGCCAGAGCCAGCAGCAGCCCGAGGGGCGCCCAGCGGCGGTCGCCTGTTGCCGCGAGCTTATCGTAGCCAGCCCAGATCGTCCAGGCCGCGAAGAGCGCCAGCCAGGGGATGAGCATCACCCAGTAGCGGTGCTCATCGGTGCGCCAGTAGGTGAGCATGAAGAGCGTGTAGGGCGCGTAGGCGGCCGTGAGCAGGCCCAGCAGCCGGCGGCGGAAGCGCAGCCCGCCGATCAG
>DAOUGF010000024.1:0-2222 GCA_034429295.1 Chloroflexaceae bacterium | reverse complement strand
TCGGCGATCCGTGGCGTTTCAAGGCGATGCTGTTCGGGGTTGAGATCAGCCACGCCTACGCCCAGCGAGAGGCCATCCTACATATTGTCCACCCCAATACCTTCGAGGCCATCGTCTCGCGTGAGCATAAGCAGCGCTTTGCCCGCCGCTTTGCCAACTTTGTCACCGAGCAGACCGAGGATGTGGACCGTGCGCTCCTGCAGATTCGCACCGCTGTCGACCAGCGTTTTGGCCCAGGCCAGAGCCTCTACACGATCGGTGAGCCGCCGCCGGTGAGCGACAGTGTGCTCCCCCGCTCGCTCGGCCGACGCCTGCGGCCCTATGTCACCCTTGTCGCGCGGTTGGGCGGAAGCGAGTATACGCCGGCGCAGATCCTCGAGCGGCTGGACACCTCATCACAAGCAGATGAGATCGCTGCCCTGCCCTCCGCTGAGGCACTGCTATCCGACCTGCTCAAGCTCCGCCTGCTCCAGCCGATCGAGGCGAGCGGCACTTTCCGGCGCTGGCCCTATCTTGACGGGAGTGGCGAGCCGATCTTGCTACGTTATGCCGCGCTCACGCTGCTGATCCAGGACGGCGCCGGCGGCTACACCCTGCCGATCCTCCGCGCACTGCCGCTCTTCGACGACCAGGCCCACCTCGAGAGCGCATGGCCGATCGGCCGTGACCTAATCGACTGGTATGTGGAGGCTGGTCTGGTTGAGGAGGTGGGCAACGGACGCTGGCGAGCCAAGCCCGACGCTCTCGCGCCACTCACCGCGCCGGGGCAGGCCGCCGAAGCGATCAATACCTTCCTCGGCCATCTCGAACGTGTCCGCGCCAGTAGCAGCGATCTGCCCCCACTCGAGACCGATACGCTGCGCGTGCTCGATCCCGCCGTGCTCGACAGCCGCATCGCCGAGATCCAGCGCGAACTGCTGATCGACCGCGCCACCATCCTGCGGATTTATCGCGCCCTGATCGCTGGCCACCACGTGATCCTGAGCGGGCCGCCTGGCACCGGCAAAACCCACCTCGCCCGGCTGCTGCCGCGCGTGCTCTGGCGCGACGACGACCCCACAGTGCTGCTGACCATGCCAACCGACCCAGCGCTCCCCCCGACAACACCGCCGGTCGAACGACAGCTTTTCCGCGAGGGCTACGCGGTCGATGTCGTCACCGCGACTGAGGATTGGGGGGGGCGTAATGTGATCGGCGGGATCACGCCGAAGCTTATCCCCGTCGATGGCAAGCCCCAGCTTGTCTACCGGGTGCGGCGCGGCCACCTCACCCGGGCTGTCCTGGCCAACTACGGCATCGGCGACGATGACCCGCTCCCCGATCCGTCCGACCTGCGGCGCCAGGAGGTGATGACAAACAAAGGCCGCTACCAGGGCCGCTGGCTTGTCATCGACGAGTTCACCCGCGCCCCGATCGACGCCGCCTTTGGCAGCCTACTGACGACCCTGGGCGGGCAGCGCAGCCCGCTGAGCGTCCCGACCGACGAGGGCGAGACCGATATCCCCCTGCCGCGTGACTTCCGCCTGATCGGCACCCTCAACAGCTTCGATCGCCACTTCCTCAATCAGATCTCCGAGGCGATGAAGCGCCGCTTCACTTTTATCGACGTGCTGCCGCCCGAACCTGCGCTGGCCGCGCAGGAGCGCGCGATGGCAGTTTACCGAGCGCTGTTGCGCCTCGACGAGCAGGGGCTATTCGATATCAGTGCTGAGGTAGAGCGCACCGAGGCGGTTTGGGAGGGCGTCCTGCGTGTAGCACCGTCGGCGATTGGTGGGCTCGAGCTCAGCTTTGAGGAGGGTGAGACCGGTGCGGCGGCCCAGACTCTCGACAGCTTCTGGCGAATCTTTCGGGCGGTGCGGGTCTACCGACAGCTCGGTACCGCCCAAGCCGAGGCGGTCTGCAGCGCTATGTTCAGCGGACAGTTGATCGGTATGAGTTGGGAGGACGCGCTCGACAGCGCCCTGGCCGACACCTTGGCTGACCAACTCCAGGTGCTCAGCCGTGATGAGCAGCGCGCCCTGCTGGCGTATCTCCGCCACGCCGCCGACCCGGAGGCCTTCGCCGCCCGGATCAAGGCAGTGCTCAACGACACGCCAATCGCCCGCCAGCGCAGCCACCTCGGCCTACTGCGCTTAGAAAATCTGAGCCAGCTCAGCGCCACGAGCTTGGGCGAGCGGTTCCTGTTGGGGCAGCCCTTGCGCATCCCAGCCAATGGAGCCTTC
>DAOUGF010000023.1:0-2103 GCA_034429295.1 Chloroflexaceae bacterium | reverse complement strand
GAGCCCGCTCGCATCCCACCCACCGTGCAGGTGGTACTGCTTCGGGGCAGCGCCTCGAGACCTCTGCGGGGAGCGCGAAGGGCAGAGCCCGCACGCATCCCACCCACCGTGCAGGTGGTACTGCTTCGGGGCAGCGCCCCAGGGACGTTGCTCATGCCCTGGCCCTGCAGTAGCCGCCCTTCAGGAACGTTGCGGCGGGACTATTGCGGGGCGCAACGAACGCGCATAAGCGTCGCGAGAGTGCCAGGGATGATTGCTGCCAGCAGAGCCTGCAGCAACCATCCCTGGCCTTCGTCAGCCGGCGCGCTGCTCGTGCGCCAGGGCCGGCCGCTTGATTAGTACCGGAATGGTGGCGCCGCGCAGCACCTCGCTCGCGACGCTGCCGAGCAGCAGCCGAGCCAATCCGCCGCGGCCGTGGGTCGAGATCGCGATCAGGTCGGCGTCATAGCCGCGTGCGTAGTCCAGGATCGTGGCGGCTGGCGGGCCGATCACAGCGTCGGTGTGCACCTCGTAGCCCTGCTCACGCAGCCGTGCGGCACACCCTTCGAGGTACGCCGATGCGCTGCGCCAGGCGGCGGCTTGGGCCTCGGTATCGACCACTGGCCCGAGCCTGTCGATCAGGGAGCTGCGCAGGATCGGCGCGACCGCCTGCAGCAGCGTGTAGTGCGCCCCAAAGGGCCGCCCGATCGTCGTGGCGAGTGTGAGCGCCTCCTCGGCCAGCGCCGAGCCATCGAGCGGGACGAGGATGTGGCGCAGCGTCGGCTCAATCGTCAGATCCGGCTCATCATCGCCCGGATGCACCACGAGGATCGGCACGGCCGCCTTGCGGATCAGCCGGTCGGCGACGCCGCCCAGCCAGGCCCACGGCAACTCGTCGCGCCGATGGCTGCTCATCACGATCAGGCCAACTCCGCGCTCGTGGGCGAAGTCGCTCAGCGAGCCCACCAGCGGCGCCTCCAGCAGAGTCGGGAGCACCGGCCCATCCCACACGGCGGCGACGCGCTCGGCCGCCTCCGCCAGATAGTTCTGCTCCTGCTCGCGAATAAGCTCGTCGAACGCGAGGTCGAAGGTTCGTGCCTCGGCGGGCGCTGCTGCCGCAACCACAAGCTGATGGGTGTGGGCCAGGGCCAGGCTCGCGCCGGTGCGGCGCGCGATCGCCAGCGCCATCGGCAGCGCGTGCTCGCCGAACGGCGTTCCGTCGAGCGGGACAAGGATCGTCTCCATGGCCGTGTCCTCCCTCTATGACGGCGGTGCGCCCATCCTGATGCCAGGGCGCCGGCAACGCCGAGATCGCCTGTGCGGCAGGGCAGCGCGAAGAGGACGGTGGTCGCCCAGGGATACTTTGACTGTAGCAGAAGGGCGCCCGCAGCGCCGAAAAGAAAGCGCGGCGGTAGGGGGAGATCTATTCACGCTGGGCCTGCGGAGCGGCGCGCCCCGGCGTGAAGGTATCTACACATGACAAGGGACAACACTTTCCACACAACGCCCGCCCCTGGCGGTATCGTGAGGGTAAACCAGTTGCTCGCACGACCTCAGCCCACGAGCCGCCACGCCCTGGCGCTTGTCAGGGCGCACCCGCATGTACAGCCGGCGCCTGCGGAAACTCCCGCCTCGTGCGGCAGCGCCGAGCAACGATGGCCAGCGCGCCTCCGCCGCCGACGGGCTGACAGGGCGCGCGAGCTCGAGCTCTTCCATGCGGCGGCAACGCGTCGCCTCAGCCTGAATCCGTCCGCCGCAGCTGCTCCGCCCGGCTCAATGAGGAGACACCAGGAGCATCGCTATGCGTACGACCACCCGTGTTCTCGTGACCATGCTGGCCTTCGCCGGCATGCTGCTCGCCGCCTGCGCCACGACCACGCCCTCGGCCACCCCGGCCGCTGAGCCAGCCGCGGTGCAGGAGACCGCCACCGCCCCTGCGCCCGCATCCTATGAGCGCAGCGAGACACTCTACACCAGCGGCACCCAGTGGGGCCCGCCATCATCCTGGAACCCCTTCATGCTGGGGAACTACGCGATGGGCACGATCGGCCTCGTCTACGAGTCCCTCTTCCTCTACGACCCCCTGGCCGACACCTACACCCCCTGGCTCGCCGAGAGCGGCGA
>DAOUGF010000022.1:0-5859 GCA_034429295.1 Chloroflexaceae bacterium | reverse complement strand
TGGGGGCGGACTTGACGCCGGGCCGCAGAGGCGAGCCGCAGGCCACGCAGTACTTCGCGGAGCTGCGGTTGCCGCGGCCGCAGATGGCGCAGGGGAGGGGTGCGGCGCGCTGGGCCGGGAGGCGCCCCGTGATGCGCACCGTCTCGCGGCCTTGGGCGATCTGCGTGGCCAGGTTGTCGAGGATCTTAGAGAGATCCTTGATCGCCGCGGCGGCCTGCTCGCGGGCCACGCCCTCGGCCTGCTCAAGCCGCTGGCGCCAGTAGAGCACCCCGGACTCGACGACGGCCAGGAGCTCCCGCAGGCTCAGCGTATCGGCGCTCAGGCTGACGCGGCGCCCGCCGGGCAGCATCACCTCTTCCTGGGGGAGATCGGGGGCGGCCGCGCCGCAGCGCGTGCAGTAGCGGGCGCCCGGCGCGAGGGGCGCGCCGCAGTTCTGGCATGCCCGCGAGAAGGTCAACGTCTGCTCCGCGTAGGCGAGGATACTAGAGATCGCATACTGGATGCTGGGCAGCGACGGTAGCGCACGCTGAGCGGGTTCTAGGGAGACGAGACCCCTGTCTCGCCGCCGGCCATGGGCCACTGGCATCCTGGGAGTATGACGCCAGACGATGGGCCGAGGATGCAGCGACACAAGGAAGGCCGACTCAGTATCCTGGTGCCAATATCCTTGATTTGGGGGTGCTATACTGAGGCCAGCCAGATTATAGCACAGGAGCCCTGCGGCGTGTCATCCCCCACCTCCGCCCGCTGCGCCTACTGCCAGGCGCCCCTCAGTCGTCCCGACGCTCGTTTCTGCCCTAAATGCGGCCGCGAGCAACCCCCGCAGGGCGTACAGCCCGCCGTCAGGCAACCCATCGCTGCTCAGCCCGTCATCGCCACACCCCCTGCCGCAACGGCGACAGTCCTGACAGGCAGCGAGGGCGGCCCCACGCTGCAGATCACGGAGGACGCCCAGAGCCGGATCGTGGCCCTCGGCGCAACTCCGCTCAGCCTTGGCCGCGCCCCCGACAACGACCTGGTGCTAGCCTCGCGCTTCGTTTCCGGCCGCCACGCCCGGATCGAGCCGGCTGGCGCAGGCCATCGCATCGTGGATGTCGGCTCCACCAACGGCCTGCTCTACGAGGGCCAGCGCGTGCCCAGCCACGAGTTCGCCGACGGCGACGTGATCCGCATCGGCGACCCAGCCACGGGCAGCTTTGTCAGCCTCACCTATCGCAACTCGGCGGTGGCCCGCGCCCACCAGGCCGCCCAGCCCGCCCAGAGCTATCCGCTCGACCCGAGCGACCCGCAGATCACGATCGGCCGCGTCGGCTGCGACATCGTGCTCGACAATCCCCAGGTCTCCCGCTTCCACGCCCAGATCGACCGCGCGCCAGGCGGCGGCGCCATCCTGCGGGACGCCGGCTCCACCAACGGCACCTTCGTCAACGGTCAGCGCCTCACCGGCGCGCACACCCTGCGCCAGGGCGACGTGATCCAGATCGGCGCCTTCAAGCTGGTCTACAACGTCACTAGCCTCGACCAGTACGACCAGCGGGGCGCCATGCGGATCGACGCCCGCGGCCTCACGCGCCAGGTGCGCCGCGACGGCAAGACCCGCGTGATCCTCAGCGATGTCTCGCTCAGCATCGCCCCCCGCGAATTTGTGGCCCTGGTGGGCGGCTCCGGCACCGGCAAGAGCACGCTGATGAAGGCGCTCTGCGGCTACGCGCCAGCCACCGCCGGCCAGGTGCTGGTGAACGGCGACGACTTCTATCGCAACTTCGACAACTACCGCACCGTGCTGGGCTATGTGCCGCAGGACGACATCCTCCACCGCACCCTGCCGGTGGAGCGGGCCCTCAACTACGCCGCCCGCCTGCGGCTCCCCGCCGACACCGCCGAGAGCGAGATCGACGGCCGCATCACCCGCGTGCTCGAGGATGTGGAGATGACACCTCACCGCGATAAGCTGGTGGAGAATCTCTCCGGCGGCCAGCGCAAGCGGGTGAGCATCGGCGCCGAGTTGCTCGCCGACCCCAGCCTCTTCTTCCTCGATGAGCCCACCTCCGGCCTCGACCCCGGCCTCGAGAAGAAGATGATGTACACCCTGCGCCGCCTGGCCGACAGCGGCCGCACGGTGGTGCTCGTCACCCACGCCACCGCCAATATCAGCGTCTGCGACCATGTGGCCTTCATGGCCACGGGCGGCCGCCTCGTCTACTACGGCCCGCCCCAGGAGGCGCTGAGCTTCTTCAACGTCACCAGCGGCGACTTCGCCGACATCTATACCAAGATCGAGGGCACGGGCGACCCCAACGGGCCGATCGTGCAGCGGGATCTGAAGGCCGAGTACGAGGCTTGGCAGCGGGCGAATCCCTCCGCGAGCGCTCCGCCGAGCCTGGCCGAGCTCTGGGAGCTGAAGTACCGCAACTCGGATCAGTACCGGCGCTATGTGAGCGCGCGGCTCGCCGAGGCGCCCGCCGGCCCTGTGGTGCAGGGCGGCGCGGCCACGGCCGGCGACTCGGGGCGCAAGGCGAAGGTCTCCGGGCTGCGACAGTTCGGCATCCTGGCGCGGCGCTACCTCGACCTGACGCTGCAGGACCGGCGCAACCTCTGGATTCTGCTGCTGCAGGCGCCGATCATCGCGCTGCTGCTGCTGCTGGTAGCCCGCGGCGATGCGCTCACCGGCGCGCAAGCCGAGGGGTTGCTGCAGCGGGGCGAGGCCAAGAAGGTGCTCTTCATGCTGGCCACGGTCAGCGTCTGGTTCGGCATCATCAACGCCGCGCGCGAGATCGTGAAGGAACTGCCGATCTTCGAGCGGGAGCGCCTGGTGAACCTGAAGCTCGGCCCCTACCTCGCCTCGAAAGTGGCCGTGCTCAGCCTGCTGGTGCTGGTGCAGACGATCGTACTGCTGGGGATCGTAGCGCTCAAGGTGGGCTTCCCGCCCGACACAGGGCTCTTCCTGCCGCCGCTGCTGGAGACATTCGTGACCCTGCTGCTCACTTCGCTGGCCGGCATGGCCTTGGGCCTGGTGATCAGTGCGGCCTCGAACAGCGGCGACCGGGCGATCAGCATCGTGCCGCTCGCGCTCATCCCGCAGATCCTCTTCGCCGGGCTGATCTTCGCGATCGAGGGCGCGGCCACGCCACTCTCCTGGCTGACGATCAGCCGCTGGTCGATGGACGCCTTGGGGACCAGCATCGACCTGAACTCGCTCTGCAACCTGCCGAACATGGACGACTCCGGCGGAGTGCCGCCGGGCTGCACGCCGGGCTTCCTCGAGGCCGAGGCGGCCTTCACCCACACGCCGGGCCACCTGCTCAGCCGTTGGGCGGCCCTGGCGATCTACGCCCTGGTGAGCCTCGCCATCACGGCCTGGCTGCTGCGACGGCGCGACCGGCAGGTGTGAGCTACAATTTACTGGGACCCGACCTGCCGCATGACCTGTAAGGCCGAAGCATTTGCGGAGCAAATGCTTCGGCCCTAGCGAGGCCTTATCGAGGCCCAGCGGACGAACCGATAGATGAGCCTATGACTATCTATTCCTCGCGCCTGCCCACGCCGCGCCGGATCGGGCGCTGGCTCCTGATCGCGGCGTCGATCTACGGCGTTGTCTGGCTACTGTGGCAGGCCCGCGCCTCGCTGCTGCCCTTCGTGATCGGCGCAGTGCTGGCCTACATGTTCCTGCCGCTGGTGAACCGTTTTGAGCAGCGGGTGCCGCGTTGGGCCGCGATCCTGCTTGTCTATGCCCTGGTGTTCGCGCTGGTCTTCACCTTCTTCGCCTTCATCGTCCCCCCACTCACCGAGCAGTTCGGCCAGTTGCTCCGGGCCCTACCGGACTTGACGACCGTCCAATCGTGGGTGGACTTGGCCCTGCTGGAGTACCGGCAGCTGCTCTCCAGCCTGCCGCCGGCGATGCAGGTCGAGGTGGAGGATGCCGTCTCGGGCGCGCTCTCGCAGGGCATCGACATACTGCGGACGAACTTCCTCACCTACCTGAGGAACATCGGCACCTTCCTGCTCAACAGCGTGCTCTCGGTGGCGAACACCGTCTCCTTCCTGCTGGGCTTCTTCCTGATCCCCTTCTGGCTCTTCTACGTGCTGATGGATCAGCGGGCCGGCCGCGATATCCTCGACCGGGCGCTACCGAAGGCGATCAGGGCCGACTTCTGGTCGGTGGTCTCGATCATCGACCACGACTTCAGCGGCTACCTGCGGGGCCAGCTCATCCTGGGCGCGGCGGTCGGCGCGGCGGCCGGGATCGGCCTGACGATCCTGAACCTGCTGGGGATGGAGATCCCGTACGTGCTGATCCTGGCGGTGATCGCGGGGATTACCGAGCTGATCCCGCTGATCGGCCCGATCCTCGGCTCGATCCCGGCGATCATCCTGGGCTTCATCGACAGCCCGACGACGGGGTTAGCGGTGCTGGCGCTCTACGTGGCCATTCAGCAGCTCGAGAACAACTTCCTGGTGCCGCGGATCGTCGGCGAGAGCGTGGGGCTGCACCCGGCAGTGCTGATGATCCTGCTGGTGGTTTGCTCGCAGGTGTTCGGGGTGATCGGCGCGATCCTCTCGGCGCCGCTCGGAGCGGTGTTCCGCGATGTCTTCCAGTACCTGTACGGGCGCCTGAGCGAGCCGCCCCTGCCGGCCGGCTACCTGCCGCCACGCCTGCGGCGCGAGGGGGTGCTGCCACCACCCGAGGCCGCCGACGACTACATCCCGCCCCCCGAGCCGGTGCCGCCGCCGAAGCCCGAGCCGCTGCTCGACCTAAGCACCCACCCGGAGCTAGAGCACGCAGATGGGGTTCGGGAAGAGCGCGAAGATGTGGAGCGCGAAGAAGGTTTGGATCGCGAAATACGCGAAAGTGAAGCGAAAAACGCTGACGCGAAGGATACGAAGGTAGCGAAAGATTAAGACGCGAAAGGCCGACGGCAGTTAGCTGCCGTCGGCCCACTACTTTTCGCGTCTTCCCCTTCGCGTTTTCGCGCTTTCGTTTCGCGTTTTTCGTAGCGCAGCTTCCGCGTGCTTCGCGATCCAAAGTGTCCTCTACCCCCCGAGCCCGGCCCGCCCGACGCTGCGCCAGATCCGGCTGAGCAGCCGGCGGCGGCGACGGCGCGCCGCGCGCTGCGCGTAGAACGGGTCGCTGGAGCAGAGGGCCCGGCGCACTTGCAGGCTGCGGCCAGTGAAGAGCCCGCCCACGAACGCCGTGATATCGGTGAGGGAGGCCATCTTATCGGCCAGCGCCAGCACCCAGCCCTCGCGGGTGGTGGGGCGCGGACCGAGAGGATACATATGACTGATGATCGCCAGCGAGACTTCCTCGGGCTCGCCGAGTTCGGCGGCGATCCTGGCGGCGATCGCGCCATGGGTGGTGAGCGTGCCCAGACGCGAATCGAGGTCGTGCAGAACGGCGGCGCGCATCACGGTGCGCCGATCGGCACCCAACAGCGGGGCGAGGTGATAGGAGTAGCGGGCCACACGCATGAGATGGTCGTGCTTCGGGATCGAGTGGTGGATGTGCTCACGGGTCTCGACGACGCGAGGATGCGCAAGCAGATCGGCAATGACGGCGTGGTCCATCGGTGGTGCCACCTCCTGATTCAGTTGTGGAGCCGTCGCTCTGTAGGACTTATACTACCATATTCAGTGAGGTTCAATGCGCCCATGAGTACCTCTCGCCTCTATGACCCTCCGTACCCACCGCGGTGCTATACTACCAGCATGACCACAACCGCCCTTCGCACTATCCGGCTGATCCGCGCCGGGCTCGTGCCCTACCCGGAGGCCCTGCGCTGGCAGCGCCAGCTGGCAGCTGCCCGCTCGGCCGGCGCGGCCCCCGTCACGCTGCTGCTCCTCGAGCACCC
Source organism: Chloroflexaceae bacterium (assembly GCA_034429295.1). Lineage (GTDB taxonomy): Bacteria > Chloroflexota > Chloroflexia > Chloroflexales > Chloroflexaceae > OHK40. The sequence continues at coordinate 10 of DAOUGF010000022.1, read as the reverse complement.
GCCCACGATC
>DAOUGF010000021.1:0-5566 GCA_034429295.1 Chloroflexaceae bacterium | reverse complement strand
CGGGAGCTCGACGCGCAGCTGGACGCCCCGCTCCTCGGCCTGGTGAGCGAACGAACGCTGGGCGTCGCGCACGAGGTGGGCGGGGTCCACCGCCTCGGGGAAGAGAGCGAGCTGGCCAGCATCGGCGAGGGCGAGCAGGCGCAGATCTTCGATCAGGCGCTCGAGCAGCGCCACCTCGTCGAGCAGACCCTCGATCTGCTCGGGGTCGGCGCGGTAGATTCCGTCCTGAATGCCCTCCAAGCGACCCTTGACCACCGAGAGCGGCGTGCGCAGCTCATGGGCCACATCCGCGGTGAGCTGGCGGCGCTGCTGGTCGGCTTGGGCGAGGGCATCGGCCATACGATTGAAGCTCTGCGCCAGGTCGGCCACCTCGCGAACCATGGGCGGCTTCACACGCACTTGCAGGTCGCCGGCGGCCATCGCCTGGGCCGCGCCGTTCAGCTGGCGCAAGGGTCGGCTGATACGCCCGGAGAAGATCGCAGCCAGGCCGAGCAGGATGGCGGTGAGGGCCAGGGCGGCGCTGAGGAAGCCCCGGCCGATGTCGCTGACCGTGAACGATCCGGCCATCGCCTGAGGCGATCCGTCGTAGACGAAGACCAGCGAGCCGACAAGTTCGCCGCGATTGCGGATCGGCACGCTCTGCACGGTGATGGACTCGTCGGCCTGGCCTACCGTTATCTCATCGCCCCAACGGGGCAGAGTCTCGCCGCTGCCGGGCATGACGGGCGCGCTGGGGGCGGCAGGGGCACGAGGCGGAAACGGCACTGAGCCCTGGCTGCTCACCAGGCGGCCCTTGGCGTCCACCAGGGCGATCCCCTGCAGCTCACCATCCCGCAGGTGGCGCTCGATCTCGGCGAAGTTCGGCTCGACGCCCGCCCACGATCCCCTGCGCTCGTAGTAGTTGGCCAGGCGCCGGGCCTCGCTACGGGCGTAGAACTCGGGCGGCGGCCCCCAGGCTTCGCGCCCGCGCTCAAAGCTCAGCGCGGCCAGCCAGAAGAAGCTGGTCATGCCGCCAACGCCCAGGATGATCACCAGGGCGAAGGCCAGGAGCATCAGTGTGAAGATGCGAGGGCGCATAGGAATTGAGAATGAAGAATAGAGAAAGGAAAGCGCGAAAGGCGGGCTTTCTCGATCCTTATATTTACTGTGGCTCTGCGAACTTATAGCCTACGCCGTAGATCGTGAGGATGTAGCGGGGCGCGTGGGGGTCGGGTTCGAGCTTGCGGCGCAGGTTCTTGATATGAGCGTCCACGGTGCGGTCGTAGCCGGTGTAACTCACATCGTACACTAGCTCAAGGAGCTGGGCGCGGGTGAAGGGACGGCCGGGGGCGCGGGCCAGCACAGCGAGCATATCGAACTCGGTGGCAGTCAACTCGATCGGCTCGCCGTCGCGGCGCACACTGCGGCGCTCAAGGTCGATGGTGAGGTCGCCGTTGCGGATCACGCCTGAGGGAGCGATCTCGCCTTCGCTGCGGCGCAGCACCGCCCGCACGCGGGCGACCAGCTCGCGGGGGCTGAAGGGCTTGGTGATGTAATCGTCGGCGCCGAGCTCCAGGCCGATCAGCCGGTCGGTCTCCTCCACACGGGCGGTGAGCATGATGATCGGCAGTTTGCTGATGGCGGGGTCCTGCCGCACGGCCCTGGTCACATCGAGGCCGTCCATCCCCGGCAGCATCAGGTCGAGCACCAGCAGGCTTGGGCGCTCGGCGCGGGCCAGGCGCAGGGCGCTCTCACCGTCGCCGGCGGTGATCACGCGGAAGCCCGCCCGATCAAGGTAGTCGCGGGCGATCTGCACAATGCCGGGCTCGTCGTCAACAACCAGGATTGTTTTCATGCTCGCCTCGCTCGCAGGAGTGGGGAAAGCGCGTATGTTGGCACGAGGCCGCCTCCAAGCCGCCCCGTGCCAACATCTCGAAGTAGTACACCTACTTCCCTACTCCCGCTCTCGTCACTCCACCCGCGGGTCGTGGCCAGCGGGCGTGGTGGGCGGGGTGGGGCCGGCAGAGGCCGCGGGCGCCGCTGGCGGGTTGTTGCGCTGGTTGAAGAGGCGCAGCAGCAGCCAGGCGAGCAGGCCGAGAGCAATCAGCTGGCCGAGGCCCCGGAGCAGGCCGAAGAAGAAACCGATCGGACCGAAGCGATGGCCAAAGCCGGGGCCGAAGCGGTGGCCCCAATCGCCGCGCTCTGCCCAGGCGGAGCCGGGGCCCTGGCGCTCGGCGCGCTCCAACTGGCGCTCAAGCCGCTCCCGAACGATGGCAGGGGGGCCGCCGCGACCGCGCTCGAAGCGGCCCTCACCCCAGGCCGGCATGTCGGGCGCGGGGGGTGCAGCCGGGGCGGGGGGTGCAGCCGGGGCGACGGCGACTCCTGAGGTGCCTGGCCAGAAGCGCCCGCTGAGGGCGACGGCGAGGGCGGCTCCGGCGAGGATGAGAGCAAGCCAGCCCTGCCAGTTACGATTACGTTCCATTGGGTCTCCTCCATCAGTGTGTGGTACCGGACTGCCTACACACAGGGTACGGAGGAATTGTGAAGGGATTATGAAGGGCTGAGGGAGAGAAGTGGGATCAGACCGGCGGCCAGGGCACGTTGGGGCCAGGGCCAGGGGGCGGGTAGACGCCGGTATCGATCAGGTGGTTGAGGCGGCGGCGCAGCGCCCGCAGCTCGGCCTTGTCGAGCAGCTCGGCGAGGGAGCGGGCCACCGCGTCGTTGGCATCGAGGCTGGCGCGGAAGGAACAGAGGGCCGCGAGCAGATCGGGCGCGAGCCGCTCGCCCACGAAGTCCCAGAGCACCGTGCGCAGCTTCGGCTCGTGGTGGAAGCAGATGCCGTGGTCGATCGCCCAGAGGCGGCCGTCGAGCCCCTTGAGGCCATGGCCGCTTTTGCGGTCGGCGTTATTGATCAAGCAGTCGAGGGCGCAGAGCTGGCGGATCGGCGTCTCGTAGCCGCCCTCCTTGAGCATTGTGAAGAGGTGCGACTCCTCGTCGTTGGCGATGAAGAGCTGCACCATGCCCACCCCGTACGGCCCATCGCGAACGACGGTGGGAGGCACGAGGCCGAGGCCGAGCGCCTCGGAGACGAGGTAGGCGGCCACCTCGCGGCGATAGAGCGTGCCGCGAGGGAAATCCCAGAGGGGGCGCTCGCCGCGGCGCGGCTTGTAGATCGCCAGCAGCTGCAGATCCTCGTGGGTGATCGTGCCGAGCAGCGTATAGTTGCTGCTATAGGGCATGGCGCCTTCGATCGAGAGCTCGCCCTGCGCCAGGGCCTCAAGGAGCCGGGGGACTTCGATCGCTTGGGGCTGCTGATCCATACAGGCCGTATCTACATGCCACCACGACCATTAGCCCGTAGTGGCTGGCTGCACATCCGAGGGAGGGCGGCCACGACGAGCCGCCCTTACAGCTCCGTACCGAGAGATGTCTGTGGCTCCATAGTGTTGCCCGGTGCGGATGCGATTGCTAGGCTGCTGTCACCGGTTGCGGCCACAGCCGAGCGGCTGCTGGCTGGATCGCTCGTCATGTTGTCAGTAGTCGCAACCAGCAGCAGACGTACGGAAAGCCGGAGCGGGCTACTCGGCGCCGGCGACCGGGCCGTGGCCGTTGCGGTGGGGGCAGAAATGGCCGGCGGGGTCGATAGGGCGGCCGCAGTTACCGCAGATCGGGCGGCCGGCGGCCACCACCTGGGCGGCGTGGCTGCTGAGGGCCCGCATTTGGGCCCGGCTGGCGGAGAAGCGGGCCGTCAGGGCCCCGCCCTCTTCATCATCGTCGCCGACGCTCTGGATTAAGAGCACAACCAGATCGCGCTCGGCATCGTAGCCAAGGCCCATCTGACCGACGCGGAACTCGGGCTCGAGGGGCTCCTCGAGGCTCATATCGGTAACGAGCAGATCGTCGGAGGTGGCGAGGCGGGGATTCTTCTCGGCCAGGCTGTCGAGGAGCCTCGCGATCGCGTCGGCCAGGGCCCGCACCTGCTCCTTCTCTGCCAGCAGCGTGATCAGGCGGTTGGCGCGGCGCGCCTGCACATAGAAGACCCGCTGGCCCTTGGGACCAACCGCGCCCGCGGTGATCCGCTGGACGGAGTCAAGATCGTAGGTAAACTCAGACATACGCGGCTCTACATGGTTCGGAGGCGGCTAGGCGACGCCGTTGCCAGTGGTCACCGCTTCGGCGGTCGGAACAGCCTCGTCTGATGGCGTCTCGGCGTGCGGCGTCTCGACGGGCGACCCATCGCTCGACGCTTGCTGCGCCTCGGGCGGCGGCTCGGGTTTGGGACGCAGATGCTCCAGCGAGCCGGTGTCGTTAAACGCAAGCAGCCGTGGCCCCATGCGCTCAAAGGCGATCGCGGTGAGCGAGCATGGGTTGATCACGAGCCGCTGGAACAGGTCCATATGCATGCCAATATAGTAGGCGACGGCCAGCTTGATGATATCGGCGTGTGAGCAGACGGCGATGATCTCCTTGGGGTGTTGGGCCCGTAAGCTGTCGAGGGCCTGGACCATTCGCATCTGGGCTTCGCCGAGGGTCTCACCGTTCGGGAAGCGGGTGCCGCTCGGGTAGAACTGGATCCCCGGCCAGAGCTCATGCTTATAGAGCTCCTTTAGCTCCGCGCCTTGCCACTCACCATAGCGCACCTCGCCGATCTGCTCGACCAGCCGCAGCGGCAGGCCACGGGGCGTGGCGATAGCGCTGGCCGTCTCGACGCAGCGCTCCAGTGGGCTGGTGTAGACGGCGGCGATCGGGAGATCGCCGAGGCGCTCGCTGAGCGCGGCCGCCTGGGCTTTGCCATCGGCATTCAGGTGCACGCCAGGGGTCCAGCCGGCCAGCCGCCCGTGCACCCAATCATTAGTGCCGTGACGGATCAGCAGCAGCAGTGTCACGCATCGCTCCTTAATTCTCGCCGGCTTCACCAGTATGATACCACAATCGCTCTCGCGTTTCAGGGTGAGATGCTCCTAAGAGGAGCATTGTTCTGACGGTATCGGCGGGCGCGGGCGCCCCGCACCCCGCCGCGGAGGTGGGCATCCTGCCCACGCCTGCTGCGGGCGGGCTCTGCCCCCGCGCCCCCTGCCGTCTCGGGACGCTGCCCCGAAGCACTACCACCTGCACGGTGGGTGGCAATGCGGGCGGGCGCTGCCCCCGCGCCCCGTCTTGGGGCGATACCCCAAAGCAGTGCCACCTCCACGGTGGGTGAGGATGCGGGCGGGCGCTGCCCCCCGCGCCCCCCGGCAAAGGTGCAAGCGCTTCGCGCCACTTCGTTCAGCGCCATCTGCACGCCCCCAAGCAGGACGGCCGTACCGTGCCGCCACCTAGCGACATACCCGTCTCATTGTCAGGCTGAGCCATCCGCCTCGGCCGGCGGCAGATCTCCGGTCGGGGTGGTGTGCGTGCATCGGTTGTGCCGTCCGCTTCCTTAACACCGAGTTCTGGAAAGTTTGGCGTCGGCACGCCGGATCGTGTAAGGCGCAATCAGCGGGCGAGGGCCACCGCGCTTGGCCAAGGCTCAAGCCCGTCGATGAGACGAGTACGCCACCAGCCGGCGGCACGGTACGGCCCTCCGGCTTGGGGGTGGTCCGGAGGG
>DAOUGF010000020.1:0-4589 GCA_034429295.1 Chloroflexaceae bacterium | reverse complement strand
TTTTTTTGGGCGATCAGCCGCTGATGGCGGCGAGGGCGCGCGCGACGCTATCCTCGGGGCTCACCTGCACCTCGGCCTGGGCGATCTTGCCCTGCTCGTCGATCACGAAGTGGCTGCGGATGATGCCCATGTAGGTCCTGCCCATCATAGATTTCTCGCCCCAAACGCCGTAGGCCTCGGCGATGCTGTGGTCCTCGTCCACGAGCAGGGTGAAGGGCAGGTTGTACTTGGTGCGGAACTTCGTGTGGGACTTCTGGTTGTCGGGGCTGACGCCGAGGACAACCGCGTTGCGCTCTTCGATCGCTAGGTACTGGTCGCGGAATCCGCAGGCCTGAGTAGTGCAGCCGGGGGTATCGTCCTTCGGGTAGAAGTAGAGGATCACCTTCTTACCGCGAAAATCGCTCAGTCTGACCGTCTCGCCACTATCGGTCGTAGCGACGAAGTCTGGGGCCTGGTCGCCAACCTGGAGTGCCATCATAAACTCCTTGCTCAGAATAGGCTCGCAGGGTCATTGTACCGCGGAAACAGGCGCTGGGGCTGTTCTTGTCCGGCGTGAGCGAGCGGCGATGGTGGCACCGAACCTGCAGCCACGGCGCGGGGGCGAAGGCCCCCCAGCGTCGCGACGCCGGCTGGGCCGGCAGCATCCTCGCGCGGCGCTGCTACCCACAGGAGGATCGAGACCATGCGTATTATCGCAATTGCCGCAGCCGCCCTAGTGGCCCTCGCGGCCGTCGGCCCGGGGGCAACCCAGGCGCAGGCGCAGGAGGGTAACGGGACGCTGAGCGTGATTCATGCCGCCGCGGGCGCGCCGAGCGTTGACGTCTACGTGAATGGCGAGGTGGCCCTGAGCAGCCGCGACTTCTTCTCGGCCGGGACGATCGATCTGGCGCCCGGCTACTACGAGGTGCGCGTCGTGGAGGAGGGCGCGAGCCCCGACGATGTGCTTGTAGGCAAGGTCGTGACAGTGGACGAGAACGACGCCTACACCCTCGCGCTGATCGGCACGACCGACGGCGTGCGCGGCCTGCTGCTGGAGAATAGCACCAGCGCGCCTGAAGCCCACGAGGCGCGCGTGCGCATCCTGCACGCGGCCACTGGCACAGGCCCGCTCGATGTGGCCCTGGCCGACAGCGAGCCCTTCCTCGACGACGCGGTCTTCGGGACGGCCACCTACATCGACATGCCCGCCGGCACCTACGCCCTTGACCTGGCCTCCAGCGAGGGCGAGGCCCTGCTGCGCACCGTCGATCTGACCTTCAACGCCGGTTGGACTTACACGCTGGTGGTGACGGGCGCCTCGGGCGAGGATGTGTGGGTGCAGGCGACGGTGGACCGGCAGCCCTAGTGCCCGTACAGCGTGGCTCGGGCTCGCGTGAAGAGAGGGGAGGCGCGATCGCCTCCCCTCTCGCTCTCTTCTGGTCTGCTAGTCGCGGAGGACCTCGGCCACGGCCTGCTCGGAGCTAAGGGCGCGGCCCTCGGCCCAACCCACGGCCCACACCTGGGGGTCGGCGCTTGCGCGTGCGGCGGCGAGTTGCACGCCAAACTCCAGCAGATCGGGGGGCTGAAGGGTGGCGCCGCGCTCGTCGAGCAGGAGCATGGCCGCGCCCCAGAGGCGGGCGCCGCGCCTGGGATCGCCGGCGTCGAGGGCCATACGGGCGGCGAGGGCGAGGGCGCCGGCGAGCTCGCCGGTGACGCCGAGGGAGGCGAGGAGCGGCAGGCACTCGGCGAGGGTGGCGCGCGTGAGCTCAGGTTGCCCTGAGGTGTAGGCGATCCGCGCCAGGTGGAGCAGCACGAAGGCGATGCCATAGGCTGAGCCAAGGGCGCGGAAGAGGGCGAGCGCCTCGTCGAGGTAAGGGCGGGCGGCCTCGAAACGCTGCTGGGCGAAGAGGGCGCTGCCGAGGTTCAGCAGGGTGACGGCGACGCTGTGTGTATCGCCGGCCCTGCGGTGGCCGGCGAGGCTTTCGGCGAGCAGGTCGGTGGCCCGCTCGTAGTTGCCCTGGAAGTAGGCGATCTGGGAGAGGGTGCCCAGATCGAAGGCGACACCGCGCTCATCGCCCAGCTCGCGGTCCAGCTCCAGAGCCTCGCGGATCAGGGCCTCGGCGCGCTCGTGCTCGCCCTGGTTGATGTAGGCGAAGGCGAGGTTATTGAGGACGCGGGAGAGCTCCTTTTTGCGGCCCACGATCCGTTCGAGCTCAAGGCTGCGCTCCATCAGATCGCGGGCGGTGTCGAAGTCGCCCTTTTGGGTGGCGAGGCCGCCCGCTGCGTGGAGCGCGCGGGCCCGCGTGGCCAGCGTGCCGCCCTCGAGGGCGAGGATGCGCCCGAGCCAGCCGTACCCCTCCCGCAGATGGCCATGCATCCACCAGAAGCGCACGAGGGCGGCCGCGATGCGCTGCGCGGGCTCGGCCAGCCTCTGCTCGACGGCAAAGCCGAGGGCGGCCCGCAGGTTGGCATGGTCGGCCTCGAGACGGGCGAGCCAGCGTTCCTGCTCGGTGCCGTTGATCAGCGGCTCGGCGGCCTCGGCAAAGGCGACGCACCAGTTGAGGTGGGCGAGGCGGGTTTCGTGTGCCTGGCCGGTGGCGGCCAGTTGCTCGGCGGCGTAGCGACGCAGCAGCTCGTGGAGCTCCAGGCGCTCTCCAGTGCGGCGCAGCAAAGACTTATCGACCAGGGCGTCGAGCAGCGGATCGTCGGCGCCGGCCACGGTGAGGGCCGCCTCGGGCGCGAGCCCGCCGCGGAAGATCCCGAGGCGCGCCATGGCCCGTCGCTCGGCGGGGCTGAGCAGACGCCAGGAATACTCGATGGCGGCGCGCACGCTGCGATGGCGCTCGGGCAGATCCCGCAGGGTGACGCGGAGCGTATCGAGATCCGCCTCGAGGGCGACGGCGATGCCGGCGAAGGGGCGGCGAGCGGCGGCTGCGAGCTCAAGGGCGAGGGGGTTGCCCTCGACCATGCGAGCGATAGTGATGGCGCCAGCGAGCTCGTCGGGGTCGTCAGCGGGGCTGCGGCCGAGCTGCCCGGCGCGTTCCAGCAGCAGGCGAACAGCGTCGGTTGTGGCGCCGGCGGGGCCGGCCGCCGGGCCAGGGTAAGGGAGGCCGGGCAGGTCGTAGACCCACTCAGCCTGGAGTTGCAGGCGCTCGCGGGAGGTGGCGAGGATGCGCAGGCGGGGCGCAGCGGCGAGCAACTCGGCAAGCAGGCCGGCGCCGGCGACGACGTGCTCGACATTATCGAGAACGATCAGGAGCTCGCGGCCGGCGAGGGCTTCCCGCAGGGCGGCGCGGGGATCCGCGGAGTCGTCGGCGGCGTAGCCGATGGCGCGGGCAATAGCGTTGGGGAGCTCATCGGCGCTGCTCAGCCCGGCCAGCGGCGCCCAGCAGACGCCATCGGCGAAGGCGGGGGCGGCGCGCTCGGCGAGCTGGAGCGCCAGGCGGGTTTTGCCGGTACCGCCGGGGCCGAGGAGGGTGAGCAACCGGCACTCAGGGCGGGCGAGCAAGGTCTGCAGCTCGCGCAGCTCGGCCTGGCGCCCGATGAAGCTGGTGGGCGGGATGGGGAGCGGGGCGAGGGCGAGGGGTGGAGCAGGGGAAGGGGGGACAGGGGGAGGGGGAGATGGGGGGAGCGCAGCGTCTGATGTGCTCCCCCCTTGTCGCCTCGTCCCTTTATCTCCCTCTCCCCCTGTGGTCTTGTCCGCCCTGATCGCCTGGTAGAGCTCGGTGGTGGCCTCCTCGGGCTCGAGCCCAAGCTCGTCGGCGAGGATGCGGCGGCAGCGCTCGTACTGGGCGAGGGCGGCGCTGCGCTCACCGATGGCTGCGAGAAGGCGCATCATCTGGCGGTGGGCGGGCTCGCGCCAGGGGTCGAGCTCGAGGGCGCGGCGGGCATAGACGAGGGCTTGGGTGGGTCCGCCGAGGGCCTCGTGGGCGTCGGCGAGGCGGGCGAGCGCGTCGAGTTGCTGCTGGGCGAACCACTCGCGGCGGGCGTGGAGCCATTCCTCGTAGGCGGTGGCGTCGCGGGGCGGCGGCGCGTCGGCGAGAGGGCCGCGGTAGAGCTCCACCGCGCGGGACCAGCGCTCCAGGCAGGCGGGGCAGGCGGCGGGCTCGCGGTGACTGTGGCCGGGGAGCGGCCGCAGCAGCTCGGCGAAGGTCGCTGTATCGAGGGCGACATCGCCGGCCAGGTTGAACTGCACTGTCTCGCGAGTCACCAACAGCAGAGGCGGCTGGGCGTCGTGGTCGGCGAGGGCTTGGCGCAGGCGGGCGAGGGCCTGGCGCAGGCTGGTGCGGCCAGTTTGGGGCGGCTGGTCGGGCCAGAGCAGCTCGGCGAGGGCGTCGCGGCTGTGGGGGCGGCCGGGCTCGAGGGCGAGGTAGACCAGCAGGGCGAGGACCTTGGCGTAGTCGAAGCCCACGGCGGCAGTTCCGGCGACGGCGAGGCGCGGCGGGCCGAGCAGGCTGATCTCGAGCCGAGGCATGGATGTTCCCGGGGCTTCGTGTGGGCGCCGCCGTCATTATACCGCCAGGCGTGGCGCGCCCCGCCGTTGACGCCTGCGATGCCGCCTCTAGTGGGCGCAAGCGCTTCGCGCCACTGCGTCCGCCGCCTCACACCCC
>DAOUGF010000019.1:0-4482 GCA_034429295.1 Chloroflexaceae bacterium | reverse complement strand
ACGACTGTGGCCACCCCCCGCGATCTTGTGCAGCTCCGGGCCTCGCTGCGGGCCATCCCCGCGGTGATCGCGGCCGCAGGCGATCGACTTGCCGAGCTGATCCCGCAGGAGCAGGGACAGCCGACGACCGACGAGCGACAATCGCCCGAAAGGGACGATGAGGAAGATGACCTCTTTGGTGAGGCGGATGAGCCGGCCCAGCCCTCGTCCGTCGCGGGTGATCGGTCGTCTTTTGAGCTCGACCCCTGCGCCGATATCCTCGCCATCCTCGAGGAGGCCCTTGACGACGACCCGCCGGCGCTGCTCGGCGCCTCCAACTATCTGCGCTCGGCCGAAGATGGTGGCGAGCGGCCGCGCCGCGTGATCCGCCCCGGCTTCGAGCCGCGCATCGATGCCCTGGTGAAGGCTAGCCGCCACGCCCAGGAGTTTATCGACAAGCTGGAGGGCAAAGAGCGGGAGCGCACCGGGATCAAGTCGCTCAAGGTGGGCTACAACAGCGTCTTCGGCTACTACATCGAGGTCTCCCGCAGTGTCGATCAGCGGCTCATCCCCCGTGACTACGAGCGCAAGCAGACGCTGGTGGGCGCTGAGCGCTATATCACGGCTGAGCTGAAGGAGTACGAGCAGATCATCGATCGGGCCAAGCTGCAGCTGGCCGACCTGGAGCGGGAGGCGTTCGCGCGGCTCTGCGAGCTGGTGGCCGCCCAACTGGTACGGCTGCGGCAGCTGGCCCAAGCCGTGGCCCGCCTTGACACCGTGGCCTCCCTGGCCGAGGCGGCGGTGCGCGGCCGCTACACCCGCCCCGAGCTCAACATGAGCACCCGCCTCGAGATCGTGGGCGGGCGCCACCCGGTGGTCGAGCGCATGATCGATGAGGAGTTCGTCGCCAACGACATCACCCTCGACACCGAGGACGCCCAGCTGCTGATCATCACCGGGCCGAATATGGCCGGGAAGAGCACTGTGCTGCGGCAGACGGCCCTGATCGTCCTGATGGCCCAGATCGGCTCGTTTGTGCCGGCCGAGCGGGCCGAGGTGGGCCTGGCGGACCGGATCTTCACCCGCATCGGCGCCCAGGACGACATCGCCACGGGCCAGAGCACCTTTATGGTGGAGATGACGGAGACCGCCGCGCTGCTGCTGCAGAGCAGCCGCCGCAGCCTGATCATCCTTGACGAGGTGGGCCGCGGCACCTCCACCTACGACGGCATGGCGATCGCCCGCGCCGTGGTCGAATACATCCACAACGAGCCGCGCCTGCGCTGCCGCACGCTCTTCGCCACCCACTACCACGAGCTCACCGCGCTGGAGGCCGAGCTGCCGCGGGTGCGCAACTTCCACATGGCCGCGGTGGAGCAGGACGGCCAGGTGGTCTTTCTCCACGAGCTGCGCGCCGGCGGCGCCGACCGCTCCTACGGCATCCACGTTGCCGAGCTCGCCGGCATCCCCCGCCCGGTGATCGCCCGCGCCAGCGCGCTGCTGGCGGAGTTGGAGGGTCGTAAGGCCGACCACCGACCACCGACGACTGACCACCGCCGGAACGGGGACGAGCGACCACGGACGAGCGACCAGGGCTGGGACGGTGAGCAGGAGCACGATAACGCCAGCCAGCCGGTAGCCGTCGGCCGTCGGCCTTCGGTCGTCGGTCGTCGGTCGTCGGTCGTCGAGCAGCCCTCGCCCCAACTCTCCCTCTTCGACGTGGCCCCGAGCCCGGTGCTGGAGTATCTGCGGCGCCTGAATGTGAACGAGCTGACGCCGATCGAGGCCCTGCTCAAGCTCAGCGAGCTGCAGAAGCTGGCGAGCGAGTAGCCCCTGAACCTGTGGTACACTCTACGGCGGTATCCATCTCGCCGGAGAGCGACCGTGGACGTAGTACACACCCTTGAGCCAGGGATCTCGGCGCGGCCGTCGGCGCTCACTATGGGCAAGTTCGACGGGCTGCACCTCGGCCATCAGCAGCTGATCGATACCACCGTGGAACGGGCGCGGGCCCAGGGCCTCGCCAGCGTCGTGCTGACTTGGGAGCCGCACCCTAACGCCGTGCTGCGCCCCGGCCAGCCGCTCGAGCTGCTCACCAGCCTGGAGGAGAAGATCGAGTTGATCGGCCGCCGCGGCGTCGACCTGCTGATCGTCGCGCCCTTCACCGCTGAGACGAAGGCGACCAGCGCCGAGGACTATTTGGCCCAGATCGTCGCCGCCGTGCCGCTGCGCGAGCTCTGGGTCGGCGCCGACTTCGCGATGGGCAGGGGCCGCGCCGGCGATGTGCCCAGCCTGAAGGCGATCGGCACAAGGATGGGGTTCACCGTGGGCACCGTGCAGCAGGTCACCAGCGGCGGCGTCCCCGTGAGTGCTTCGCGGGTGCGCGAGCTGCTCCGCTCCGGGGATGTTGAGGGCGTGGTCGCCCTGCTCGGGCGGCCCTTCGGGCTGCGGGGCGTTGTGGTGGAGGGCGAGAAGCGGGGCCGCAGCATCGGCTTCCCCACCGCCAATATCGCCGTTGACCCGGCCCACGTGCTGCCCGCCGACGGCATCTACGCCGGGCGTGTCTACCTCAACGGCGAGGGGCAGGGGCTGCCCGCCGCCACCTATGTGGGCACGCAGCCCACCTTCGACGGCGCGCGCCGCACGGTGGAGCCCTACATCCTCGATTGGAGTGGCGACCTCTACGGCCGCTCGATCCGTGTAGAGTTCCTGCATCGTATCCGCGGCGATGAGAAGTTCGCGGGCGTCGAGGCCCTGGTCGCTCAGATGGAGCGGGATGTGGAGCGGGCCCGCGAGCTGTTGCAGGCGTGAGCGCCACGGTCCGCCAGGGCCAGGCCGCAACGGCGCCGCCCCGCAGCCGGGCGATCGCTCTGCCGCGGCCCCGCGCCGGCCTGTCGGCCTTGCTCCTCGCCCTCTTGGCCGCGGCTGCACTCTGGCTCACGCTGCTGCCGCCGCGATCCTTCCGCCTCGATGTCGGCAGCGTCGGCTCGGGCGATCTGACGTACCTGCGGGGCGTCTATCACCCCGAGACGGTGGATGGCCGCACCTACCGCTGGGCCCGCGGCGACGCCGAGCTTCTGCTCCCGGTTGGCCAGGTGGGGCCTACGGTCTTCACCGGCGAGCTGTACAGTGCCCCGCAGCCGGGCGGCGCGCCGCTGCCCTTCGCGATGCGCGCCGGCCCGGTCGAGCTGCGCTTCCCCGTCATTGAGACCGAGCGGGTCTACCGGCTGCTCCTGCCGCCAGAGGCCGTGGAGGCGGGCCGTATCACGCTGCGCTTCGATAGCCCCACGGTCACGCCGCCCGGCGACGATCGGCTGCTGGCTGTCGCCATCGATCGGGTGGCTCTCAGGCCTGCTGGCGGGGCCGCGGCGCCCGCGCCGGCCTGGCCGCTCATCCTGGTGGAGTTGGGCGCCGCGGCGGCGCTGGCGGCGCTGCTCCTGGCGAACGGCGCACGCCTGCCGTGGGCCCTGTTCGCGGCGGCGGGGGCAGTGGTCCTCTTCGCCGCCCTCAATCTCTGGCAGCGCTACTGGGTGGGGCTGAGCGCCTGGCCGCTCGCCGTCGTTGGCGCGGCGCTGGCCGGCGCGAGCCTGGCCGTCCGGCGCGCCCTTCCCCGCGAGCGCACGCCTGAGGCCGCCTTCGTGCGGCGGCTCTGGCTGGTGGCGCTGGCCGGCGCCGCGCTGCGGGTGGCCGGGGTCGCCATGCCCGGCTTCGCTTTCCACGACCTCGATATCCAGTCCATCCTCTTCTTCCGCGTACTCCGGGGCGAGGTCTATCTCTTTGAGACGGCCCACGAGTTCGCGGGCGGGCAGACCTTCTACCCCTCCGGGCCCTACACCTTCATCCTGCCCCTGCTACTGCTGCGTCCCACGCCGGCATTCGCCCTCCATCTCGGCGGCGCGCTGATCGATGCCTGCGCCATACCGCTTGCGGCGTTCGTTGCGCGGGAGTTGGGGCTCGGCCGACGAGCGGCGCTGCTGGCCGCGGCCACGATGGCCGTGTTGCCCATGCAGTTCACCGCGATCTGGTGGGGCTTCTTCACCAACATCAGCGGGCAGACCCTCTTCCTGCTGCTGGCCTGGTTGCTGCTGCGCTACACGCGGAGCCCAAGCGGGCGTGCCGCGGCGCTGCTCTCGGTGGCCGTGAGCCTGGTGCTGATATCGCACGTGGGCGTGCTGCTGCTGGCGAGCTGCACGCTGGCTCTCACCTTCGGGCTCAGCTGGTTGCCGCCCCGGCTTGGCGCGCGGGCGTGGCGCGGGCTGCTGCTTGCCTTCGTGATCGCGGGCGCGCTTTTCCTGCTGAGCTATGTGAGCTTCGTGGCTGCGCCGATGCTCGGCTCGGCCCAGGGTGTGCTGGCGAACGACGGGCGCATGGCCGCCGAGCGGGTGGCCGAGGAGCGGGCCTACATCACTCGCATCCTGCCGGTGGCCCTTTGGCGCGGGATGGGTATGCTGCCCTTCCTGCTGCTGATTCCCGGCATCCCGCTGATCTGGCGGGCGGCGGCGC